>JBBAVQ010000158.1:7372-7590 GCA_040397625.1 Pirellulales bacterium
CGTGCAGCCGTGTATTCAGTCAATGAAGCCCGAGAGCTCTTCGCTGCGGGCCGGAGCCTGCAGCTTGCGGACGGCCTTGGCTTCGATCTGCCGGATCCGTTCGCGGGTCACCTTGAAGATGTGACCCACTTCTTCCAGCGTGTAGCTGTAGCCGTCACCGAGTCCGTAGCGGAGCTTGATGATCTCCCGCTCGCGGTAGGAGAGGCTCTTCAAGACCT
>JBBAVQ010000159.1:0-7577 GCA_040397625.1 Pirellulales bacterium
CGCGTGAGCGATGGGGGCCTGCCCGTCGTACCGCTCGGGGCTGCCTTGCGTGCGGCACTTACCCCGCCAGCGGCTCGATCGTGATCGAGTGCTTCACCGGCACGAGCCGCTCGCGGACCTTCGCCTCGAGCTGCGTCCAGCGCCGCATCAGGCGGTCGTTGAGTACCTTCACCGCGGCTTGTGCCTCGGCGTCGGTGTCGAGGCCAGGAATCTTTTGGAAGTCGGTCACGAGCTGCTTGATCATCATGGTCTCGTAGGACTGCTTGTCGGCCACCGCGGCCGAGAGGGCCGCGAACGGCTCGTCGAAGGGCGTGCGCAGAAACTCGGCCGCGAGGTTGATTCCCTGCTCGAGCTGCTCGCGCGTGAAGTCCTTCGTCTCCGTGCCCCAGGTCACGCGCACCCGGGTCGATCCGAGGTTTGAGACCTTCAGCACGTAGCGATTGAGGTCGTCGTTGAACGGCACGAACGGGAGGATGCTTCGCGTGCTCGAACTCGACGTGCCGTCGCCCTCGAAGCAGAACGGCCAGCGGCGGCTCGTGACGTCGAGGGTGATTCGGCCGTCGGCTGCGGTGCCGCCGGGAGCCACCGTCTGGCCCGCCGTCGCGCGCGCCGCGGCGACCGCCTTGGCATCGACGGCGATCTCGGCGATCCCGCCATCGACGTCGAGCCCCTTGAGGAAGGCATACGCCATCAGCAGCTGTCCGTTGGGGCCGGGATGAAAGCCGTCGCCGCCACAGACGTCATACTTCGGGCCGCGGGCGTCGTTCGCCTTCCGCATCGCGTCGATCATCGCGGCATGCACGTCGGCGAAGCGGTGGTTTTTCTCCGCTGCCAGATGCTTGTCGATGTCGCGGAGGTGGGCGAGCGTGTCGTTGTAGGCGACGTGCGCCGGCTGCTCCCCCATCATCTGGCCGGGGCGAAAGAAATTGGTGTCCACCGCACCGGGCGAGCCCACCACCACCGTCTTCACGCCGGCCTCGTCGAGGCGTGCGCACACCTTCCGCATGTTGGCGTCGTAGGTCTCGCCGATCTCGGGCTTCCAGGGCTGGTAGCCGCCGTCGTTCATGCCGTAGCAGAGGGTGGCGACGGTGGGGTGGAAGACGGCCAGATCGTTCATGGCACGCGACGCGAAGCCGTCGGCCCGTTCGCCCGACCAGCCGAACTGCATCACCTGCACGTCGGGGATGCCGGAGCAGGCGAGCAGCCAGCACTCGATGTATTTGCTGTAGAGCCTCTGCTCGGTGATCGAGTCCCCGATCACGGCGACGCGAGCCGAGGAGAGGAACGGCGGCTGCTCGGCGCGGGCGGACGCGGCGACGGCGAGCGTCGCGACCACGATGAGACGAACGAGGTGCATGGCGGGAAAGGCTCCGGAAGGTGTCGGGAGAGGGTGTCGGGTAAGGTCGTGAGGGAGTGCCTGGAGAAGCCGAAGGCCGTGAGGCCTCGGCCGCGGTTGAGAGGAGGCCGAGTCTGTCCTGGCCTCGCCCCACGCCCTAGGGCGTGGGGCTGGTACGGGGTTGACCAGGGGTGGGGCCGCCGGCCTCGCCGCTGCCGGCCACCTTGATCGCGGGGCTCCACGTGTCGGGCCGCAGCGGCGGCGTCGTGCCCGACGGCGGGAACGTGCCAGCCACCGCGTCGCGGAGCTGGTTTGCCAGGGCAGCCACGGCGTCCGCGTGCCGCGGATCGTCGGCGAGGTTCGTGAGTTCCCGCGGGTCGGCCTCATGGTCGTAGAGTTCACGTCCCTGGCGGCCCTCGTCCCACTCCGTGTATCGCCACCTCGGCGTCCGCAGCGAGTAGCCGGAGAATGGTGCGATCGCTTGCTTCTTGCTGCCCGGTCTCGTCACCTGCGTGATCGCCCAGTTGCGGCCCGGCTGCGTCGGGTCGGCGAGGATCGCCCCCAGGTCCTGGCCCGCGAGGCCCGGTGGGGAGGCGAGCCCGCAGCCGGCGGCGATCGTGGGGTAGAGATCGACCTGGCTTACCGGCGCCGTGGCGACGCCGCCGGCATGGGTCTTTCCGGGCCAGACGACGAGCAGGGGCACGCGGCAGCTCTCCTCGAACAGGCTCCGCTTTTGCCAGAGGCCGTGCTCGCCCATGTGATAGCCGTGGTCGCCCGTGAACACGACGATCGTGTCGTCGGCGAGGCCGAGGCGGTCGAGGGCCGCGATCACGCGGCCGACCTGGGCATCCATGAAGCTGATGCTCGCTGCGTAGGCCTGGCGGGCGCGGCGACGGAGGTCGTCGGTCATCTCGTCCTGCTCCCGGTGGCCGCTTTCGAGGGCGGCCTCCGGGATGTCGGCGCGGTCCTCCGCCACGCCCGCCACGACAGGCATCTCGTCCTCGGGATGGAGGTCGAAGTAGCCCCGCGGCGCCACGTAGGGCGTATGCGGCCGGTAGAAACCGACGGCCAGGAAAAAGGGCCGGCTGCGGTCAGCGGCGCACTCCTCGAGGATCTGTTCGGCCCGCGCCGCGACGAGCCCGTCGGTGTGCACCGCGTCGGGGGCGGGAGAGGCGAGCCAGCTGAGCGTGGCGCCGAACTGGCCCGGCTTCAGCGAGAAGATCCGCGGCTCTTCCTCGAGGTGGTCGACGCCCGCGGGATTGAATCCCGCCTCCCACGAGGCCGGGTCGTCATGACCGGCCGTTCCGATGCTGGACGGCACGTTGTAGTGGTAGAGCTTGCCCACGCGGGCCGCGAAGCCGCCATGTCGGCGAAAGAGCTCCGGCAGGCTGGGATGGCCGGGGATCGTCTGCCGAAAGACCTGACTGTTGGCGAGGATGCCGTTGGCGTTGGGATGGAGCCCGGTGAGCATCGAGTTGCGGCTCGGGCCGCAGAGCGGAAACGTGCAGTAGGCCCGGTCGAAGCGCACGCCACGGGCAGCGAGCCGGTCGAGGTTGGGCGTCTTGGCGAGCGGGTCGCCGTAGCAGCCGAGCATCGTGTTGAGGTCGTCGGCCACGATGAACAGCACGTTCCGCGGCGAAGATGCCTCGGCGGCCCGAGGCCCACGGGGCGCTGCGACCGCGAGCGAGAGGAGAACGAGCACGACGACGACGCGGCGCATGGCTGGGCTACTCCCGGTTCGGGACGAGATGGCGGAGGACGTCGGCGTGCACGAGCCCGTTGGTGGCCACGCCGTCACCCGACTCGATGCTGTCTTGGCCCTGCCAGTCGCTGAACCGGCCGCCGGCCTCGGTCACCACCACGTCCACGGCGGCGGCGTCCCAGGCGTTGAGCAGCGGATCGACCATGATCTCGGCGCGGCCGGTGGCCACGAGCAGGTAGCCGTAGCCGTCGCCCCAGGTGCGAACCACGCCGCAGGCCGATTCGAGCCGGCTGCGGGCGGCGGTGCCCGCGGCCGTCCCACCACTCCATCGCGCGAACGACGTGAAGTCGCTCGAACAGACCAGCGAGTCGGCAACCGACGTCTTCCTCGACACCCGCGCCGCCACCGGGGCTGCGTCGGCCTTCGTGTGCCAGGCGCCGCCACCGCGGGCGGCATGCACCATCTCGTCGAGGGCGGGGATGGCGATCACGCCGAGCACGCCGCGGCCGCCGTGGCGGCAGCCGATGAGCGTGGCATAGAGCGGCACGCCGCGAATGAACGACTTCGTGCCGTCGATCGGATCGACGATCCACTCATAGCCGGAGTCGCCCGGAGTCGCTCCCGTTTCCTCGCCGAGAAAGGCGTCGGCCGGAAAGGCGCCGAGGAGTTCGCGGCGGAGGATCGCCTCGGCGGCCCGGTCGGCCTGCGTGACGGGCGAGGCGTCGGCCTTCACGTCAACCACCAGTCCTGCGGCGCCGAACCAGCGGAGTGTCTCGCGGCCCGCAAGCCGGGCGGCGGCGATCGCCGTCTCGAGCCGCGCCGCCACGTCGGTCGAGGCCGCGGCGCCGCTCATGCCCGTGTGGAGTCGCCGCCGGTGTTGCCGGCCCGGCCTTCCGACGACTCCAGAAACGATAAAAACAGCAGCGCGAACGCCCCAATCACCAGCCAGGAGTCGGCCAGGTTGAAGATCGGCCAGTCGATCACTCCCGGCAGCGTGAAGTGGATCCAGTCGCGGACGGCGAGGACGGGATCGCCTTGGCGAGCGAGCGGCGCGTGCCAGGTGAGGCCGGGCAGGCCGAGACGATCGTAGAGGTTGCCGATGATGCCGCCGACGATCAGCCCAAGCGCGATCAGGATCGAGGGATCGTTGCGGGTGGACGGCCGCGAGACGAGGGCCACGATTCCGACGATCGCCGCCACCGAGACGGTGGCGAACACGGCGCCCATGCCCTGCCCCATCCCGAACAGCGCACCTTCGTTGAGATTGGTCTCGAGGGTGAGGATTCCCGGGACGAGGTCGATCGGCTGGTTCTCACCGGGCATCCCAAGCCGGCCGAAGATCCATGTCTTCGAGGCGAGATCGATGGCCGCCGCGAGCATTGCGACGGCCCCGAAGAGCGGCCACCCTTTCGCCGGCGAGGTCGTGTCCATGCTGTTCCTTGCCACCGGGGCGAGCCGGCCGTGTCAGCGGGGTTGACGCGGGCGGTCGTGGCCGCCGTTCTCCATCTTCTCGGCGCAGCGGATGCACATCGCGGCGAACGGGATCGCCTCGAGCCGCTTCTTGGCGATCACGCCGCCGCACTCCTCGCAGATACCAAACTTCTTGGCCTTGATTCGGGCGAGAGCCGCCTCGACGAGTTCGAGCGTCTCCTCCTCGTTGGCCATCAGGCTGAGGGTGAACTCCTGCTCGTAGGCGTCGGTGCCGACGTCGGCCATGTGAATCGGCATCCGCGACAGGTCGCCGCTCGCTTCGGTGCCGCTGTGGCGCAGCGCGGCATCGGCCATGGTGGAGACGTCGCCGCGGAGCCGAGCCCGCAGCGATTCGAGGGCCAACCGAAAAACCTTGACGTCCGCCGCTTTCATCATGGGAAACGACTCTGGGATCGCGACTCTGGGACCACCGGCAGCCGTGCGAGCCATCCCGCACCCTGACTCCCGAGCCTCGAAAGCCTACCGCATTTTAAAAACCTGTCAAACTGGCAGTCGCCGGGGGTCCCGGCTACGGATCGGCTCCATGGCCGGGCTTGATGGGGCGGGGATCGCGGTCGCTGCCCGGGGGCGTCGGAGCGCCGGTTGTGCCTTCCTTGCTGCCTTGGCGGCCATGACCTACCTTTGACGGCTCCCGCGGCCGATACCGCTGGAAAACCCGCCGACGTCGCGCCGCGGCGTCTGGTCGGATGTTGTGGAGAACCGTTCCGTGGCCGTCGCCGCCCGCACCGACCTCGCCTTTCAGCAGTGCATCGATCCGGCCTGCCGGGCGACATTCTCGGTGGACGAGGTGCTGACCGCCTGCCCGTCGTGCGGCAATCTCCTCGACGTCGAGTACGACTGGGATCGCCTCCGGCCGCCGACCTCGTTCGAGTTCTTCGAACGGAAGTGGATGCGGCGGAGCGACCCGCTTGCCTTCAGTGGTGTGTGGCGGTTCCACGAACTCCTCCCGTATGCGCCGCGGGAGAGCGTGGTCACGATCGGCGAGGGGCAGACGATGTGCCCGCCCTCCGATGGCGTGGCGGCCTACGTGGGCGTCAACGCGGGCCGGCTGTTCCTTCAATACGAGGGCCTCAATCCCTCGGGGTCTTTCAAAGACAACGGGATGTCGGCGGCGTTCACCCACGCCCGCATGATCGGCGCCCGCCGGGCGGCCTGTGCTTCCACCGGCAACACCAGCGCCTCCCTGGCCGTCTACTGTGCCGTCACGCGGATGATGAAGGCGATCATCTTCATCGGCTCCGGCAAGATCTCCTACGGCAAGCTTTCGCAGGCGCTCGACTACGGTGCCCTCACGATCCAGATCGCCGGCGACTTCGACGACGCGATGGCCCGCGTCAAGGAAGTGTCGAGCAGGATGGGGATCTACCTCGTCAACAGCGTGAATCCCTTCCGGCTCGAGGGGCAGAAGACGATCATGCTGCGGGTGCTGGAGTCGCTCGGCTGGGAGGTGCCCGACTGGATCGTGGTGCCCGGCGGCAACCTCGGCAACTCGAGCGCCTTCGGCAAGGCCTTCGCCGAACTCCGCAAGCTCGGCCTCATCGACCGGATCCCGCGGCTGGCGATCATCAATGCCGCCGGGGCCAACACCCTCTACGAGCTGTACCACAAGCGGGGCCTCCGCTGGGACGGCGGCCGGGCCGACCTCTCGCCGGCCTGCCACTACTACGACGAGCTCGACCGCGACCAGAAGCGGGCCCACACGATCGCCAGCGCCATCGAGATCAACCGGCCGGTGAATCTCAACAAGTGCCTGCGGGCCCTCGAGGTATGCGACGGCGTGGTTCGCGAGGTGAGCGAGCAGGAGATTCTTGACGCCAAGGCCCAGGTGGGTGCCGGCGGCCTCGGCTGCGAGCCGGCCAGTGCCGCGAGCGTGGCGGGGGCGAAGCAGCTCGTCGCCGAGGGTGTGATCGGCCGCGACGAGCGGGTGGTCTGCATCCTCACCGGCCACCAGCTCAAGGATCCCACCGCCACCGTCGCCTACCACACCACCGATCAGAAGCTCTTCAACGAGGTGCTCGGCAGCCGGGGCGTGAGCCGGGCCAGCTTCGCCAACCGGGCCGTGAGCGTGGGCAACCGGCTCGACGACATCGTGCAGGCGATCGACCTCTATTCATGACCACTGCATTCACGACCACTGGCCCGCTTCGTCTCGTCGTGCACGGAGCCGCCGGCCGCATGGGCCAGCGGATCGTGGCCTGTGCCGCTTCGGACTCCACGCCCTGGCGGCTCGTGGCGGCGATCGAGCGGCCGGGCCATCCTCGAGCCGGCGCCGACGCGGGCGTGTTGGCCGGTATGCCGGCAGCCGACGTGGCGATCGCCTCGGCCTGGGATTGCCCGGCCGACGTGGTGATCGACTTCTCCCTGCCCGAGGCGGTTGCCGGGATCGTGGCCACGTGTGCCGCCAAGAAGGTGCCGCTGGTGGTGGCCACCACGGGCCTCGAGGATTCCGAACGCCATGCGATCGCCGAGGCGGCCAAGGTGATCCCGGTGCTGCAGTCGCCAAGCATGAGCCTGGCGGTGAACATCGCCATGGATCTCGTGGGCCGGGCCGGTGCCCTGCTTTCCACGGTCGGCGGCCGCACCGACGTCGAGATCATCGAGTGCCACCACCGCCACAAGGAGGATTCTCCGAGCGGCACGGCGCTGAAGTTCGGCTCGATCGTGCAGCAGGCGATGGGGCAGACCCGTTCGGCCCACGGCCGCGAGGGTCGGCCCGGCGCCCGGCCCGCCGACGAGATCGGCTACCACGCCGTCCGCGCCGGCGACAATCCGGGCGAGCACACGATCCTCTTCGGCATGGATGGGGAGTCGTTCTCCGTGAACGTGCGGGCGACCAATCGCGACTGCTACGCCCGCGGTGCCTTGGCCGCGGCGGCGTTTCTGGTCGGCAAGCCCGCCGGCCTCTATTCGATGCGCGACGTGCTCGGCATCGACTGAGTCACGGGGCCACTCCTCGCGAGGCTCACGAGTCGCTTTTCGGCCGGAAGACCGTCGAGGAAGTGCGATTGACCGGGTTATCCTTCCGTAGTCGAATTTCTCGCCAACGCC
>JBBAVQ010000160.1:0-7564 GCA_040397625.1 Pirellulales bacterium
AGCCCCGAGCGGCGCGGCGGATCGGAACGGCACACAGGTTGAAAACCTGTGCTACGGATGGTCCGACGGCCATCCGACGTCAGGCGCCGTACTTGCCGAACCGCTGGGCGTGGGCCATGGCCAGGAGCATCAGGTGCTTGGCTGGGAAGATTCCGAGCCCGCCGCGGAGGCAGTCGCGCTCCGAGAACGAGGTCAGCCCGTCCGGCCGGCAGGTGTCGGCCGCCAGCAGCGTCGGCACCGGATGCCAGGAGTGGCTCTTGAGCTTGCTGGGCGTGGAGTGGTCGCCGGTCACGATCAGCACGTCGGGCTTGAGGGCCTCGATCTTCGGGATCGCCCGGTCGAGTTCCTCGATCCGCTTCACCTTCTGCTCGAAGGCTCCGTCCTCGCCGGTGGAGTCGGTGTACTTGAAGTGCAGGAAGAAGAAGTCGTAATCGTTCCAGCACTTCGTCAGTTCGGCGATCTGCTCGTCGAGCGACTGGGCCTTGCCCACGAGCGTCATGCCGACGAGCCGCGCGAGGCCCTTGTACATCGGATAGACGGCGATGGCGGCCGCCTTCAGGCCGTAGAGCTGTTCGTAGGTGGGCAGGGCGGGCTTCGCGGCGAAGCCGCGGAGCACGAGCCCGTTGGCCTTCGGCTCGCCCTTGAGAATCGCGCAGGCCTGCTTCACGAACTCCTTCGCCACCTCGGCCGTCTTCGCCGCCGCCGGATCGGCTGCCTGCGGGTCGAGCGGGGCGACGCCCACGGCCTGCGGGTCGGTGTCGGCCACGCGTCCGTCGAGCCCCTTGCCGCGGAACACCACCACGAAGCGATGCTCCTTGACCGGCTTCACGAACGTCTCAACGCCCGGGATCTTCACCGCCTGGAGCTTCTCCACGACCGCAAAGCTCTCCTCGGAGGGGATGCGGCCGGCACGGCGGTCGGAGATCTTTCCGGCGGCGTCGAGCGTGCAGAAGTTGCCGCGGGCGGCGACGTCGTCGGGGCCGAGTTCGAAGCCGATGCCGGTGGCCTCGAGCGCGCCGCGGCCGATCTTGAACTCGAGGGGGTCGTAACCAAACAGGCCGAGATGCCCTGGACCGGAGCCGGGCGTGATGCCGGGCAGCACCGGCACGCTCGACCCGCTCGTTCCCCGCGACGCGAGCCTGTCGAGGTTGGGGGTGGAGGCCGTCTCGAGTTCGGTTTTTCCAGTCAACTCGAGCGGCAGTCCGCCGAGGCCGTCGGCTACGAGCATCACGATCTTGGAGGCGTTCTTCTCGGCGAGTTCGCGGACGAGGTCGTGCTCTTTCACGGCGGTGTTCCTGGCTCGAAGGGAGGGCTGGGGACGGGCAAAGGGCCGGAACGCTCGCGGGCCATTCGGCCGATCGGCTAGAGTTCCGCCGCCAGAATCTACACGCTCGCCCCTCCGCCCCAAACACGTCTGCCATCGAGCCGTTTATGAGCGTCATCCGCCCGAAGCTCCCCGAGGATCCGATCCGCTACGATCCCGCCGCCGCGTTCGCGGCCGGCGTGGTTGCCCGGCCCGCCGTCGAGGGCCTTGCCGACAGGCTCGAGGCCGCCCGGGCCGAGGTGGTCGCATCTGCCGTGCTCCAACTCCCCGACCGGCTCCTCGCCGACTACGGCACGCAGCGGCCTGCGAGCGAGCTCTTTGCGATCCTGCGAACGGCACGGCGAATCCGCGATGCCGTCGATCGCGTGGTGATGCTCGGTGGCGGTGCGGGTGTCATGGGTGCGCGGGCGGTGTTTGAAGCCTGCTGCCACCCGTTTCACAACGAGCTGTCTCGCGGGGAGCGAGGCGGGCGTCCGCGACTGTCGTTCGAGGGATGTCGGTTCGACAACGACTCGGCCCAGGGTTTGCTCGACCTGGTGACGCCGCACGGGAGGCAGCGGGGCGACGACCTGCTCGACCAGTGGTCGGTGATCGCCGTGACCGGCCGGGGCGGAGCGGTGGAAACCGCGGCGGCGACGCGTGTGTTTCTCGCGGCGCTCCGCGACGCGGTCGGCGGCGACGCGCGGCAGTTCGCCGAACGGCTGGTGACGATCGCCACCACCAGCGATGGTTTCGCCGATCTCGCGCCGGCGGTCGGCTCGAGCGACGGGTTCAGGATCCCCGACGGCGTGGACGCGCGGTTCGGCGTGTTCACGGCGGTCGGCCTCCTACCCGCGTCGATCGTGGGGGCTGACGTGGTGCGGCTGCTCGAAGGGGCCGCGGCGATGAACCGGCGATTCCGCGAGGCTCCGGTCGCCGACAATCCCGTGCTCCAGTACGCCGCCGTGTCGTACGGTGCCGGTCAGGAATCGGGAATCACAGCCCACAGTCTCTCAAGCCAGAGCACGCAACTCGAAGCGGTGGCGTCGTGGTACGCCCTGATCCGGTCCGAGCACGGCGGCAGGGCGGGGGCGGGGGCGGGGTGCGGGACGCTGATCACGAACCTGGTGGTGGGCGAGTGCCGTCGCGATCGGCTCACCGTGCCATCACCGGGGCCTCTCGGTGCCGGTCAGGACGAACTCGGCGACCTCGTCGGGAAGACCTGGCCCGAACTGCTCGCCGCCGCGGTGGCCCGCATCCACGACGACGATGCGCGGGCCGGGCGGCCGACGGCCGACATCCTGCTGCCGCGGATCGACGAGCACGTGATCGGGCAGTTGCTCCAGATGCTGATGCTCGCCGCGGTGGTCGAGGAGCGGCTGGTCCGTGCGTGAGCATTGGGACGCGCGAAGCCGCGCGATACGACGTACACTCGATGCCCGAAGGAGAACCCGCCATGCCCGTCACGCTCACCTGGACCGGCCACGCCACCTGGCTCATCGACACCGGCGCCGGCGTCCTGCTCGTCGATCCCTTCTTCGACGCGTGCCCCACGGCCTCGATGAAGGCCGGCGATGTCGCCTGCGACGCGATCCTCGTCACCCACGGACACTTCGACCACGTGGCCGACCTCGCCGCGATCGCGAAGCGGACCGGCGCGAAGGTGTTCTGCAACTGGGAGATCGGCCAGTGGCTCGGAGGGCAGGGCGTGGCGAACGTCCAGCCGATGAACCTCGGCGGCACGGCGCCGGTGCCCGGCGGCACGGCGAAGATGGAACTCGCCTGGCATTCATCGAGCCTGCCCGACGGCACCTACGCCGGCAACCCGTGCGGCTGGCTGCTCGACGTCGGCGGCAAGCGGATCTATGTCGCCGGCGACACGGCGCTCTTCTCCGACATGGAGCGGATCGGCCGGTCTCGCGATGGCCGCGGCCTCGACGTGGCGATCCTCCCGATCGGCGACCTGTTCACGATGGGCCCGGACGACGCCCGCGAGGCGGTCCGGCTGCTCGCGCCGCGGCTCGCGCTCCCGAACCACTATGGCACCTGGCCGCCGATCGAGCAGGATGCCGCCGCCTGGGCACGTGGCGTGGCCGCCGACGGCGTGGCGACCGCGAAGGTGCTGATGCCGGGCGACACGATCACGCTGTGAAGGCGTGAGGGATCATCCTGCCGGCGGAACACGGACTTCGATCGCGTCGCCGCTGCGGCGGACCTCGAACACTGCGACCTTCAGCTTCTCGTTGTCGCACCAGGCCCCGTCGCAGGTCCGGAACCGCCAGGCGTGCCACGGGCAGGTGACCACGCCATCCACGAACGGGCCGGAGCCGAGCGACGCCCCCATGTGCGGGCAGAGGTCGTCCATCGCGTGATACGCCTCGCCGTCGAAGAACACGGCGACGAGCCGGCCGCCGACCTCGAAGGTGCGGCCCTCACCGGCAGGAATGTCGCCATGCCGGCTGACGGGCGTGAACGGGAGGGCGGCGTTGTCGGGCGCAGGTGTGGCGGCCATCGAGGTGGGTCTCCATCGCTATGATAGCCGCATGACGAATGACGCATCGGTTTCTTCGCGGCCCCGCGTGCGGCTGCTCGTGCTCGACATCGACGGCACGCTCACCGACTCCAGCCACGAGGTGCCGCCGGTGGCCCGCGCCGCGGTGGCGCGGGTGGTCGCCGCCGGCGTCCGGGTGATGCTCGCCACCGGACGGCGGTATCGCGACGCCCTGCCGATCGCGCGGGTGCTCGGCGTGGACGTGCCGCTCGTGTCGGCGTCGGGGGCTCTCGTCAAGCGGCCCTCCGACCATGCGACGCTCTCCCGGGCGGCGTTCGCCCCGGGCGTGCTCGAGGGCGTGGTGCGGTTGGTCGTGGGGCGGGGCTACGAGCCGATCCTCTACAGCGACAGCTATGCACAGGGATTCGACTTCCACTGCCGCAGCTTGGCTGACAGCGCCGACGACTCCGGTGTCTCTGGTGGTGGCCTGCGGGAGTATCTCGGCCGCAACCGCGTCCTCGCCGACGTGGTGCACGACCTGCACGAGTCGCCGCCCGAGGGCGTGTTTGCCGGATTCGTGATGGGGCCGCACGCTGCGATGAGCTCGCTCGAGGCCGAACTCGCCGCCACCTTCCCCGGGAGCCTGTCGCTCCACACCATCAAGAGCCCCCGATACCGCGACTGGATGTGCGAGATCGCGCCGGTCGGCGTCACCAAGTGGTCGGGCGTGTGCGAGGTGGCGGCTGCGTGGGGAATACGTCCGACTGAAATCTGCGCGGTGGGCGACGACGTCAACGACCTGCCGATGATCAGGGAGGCGGGGCTCGGGATCGCGATGGGCAACGCCCGCCCGGAGGTGCAGGCCGAGGCAGACGTCGTGGTGGGCACCAACGATGCCGGCGGCCTGGCCGAGGTCGCCGACCTCGTGCTCGCCGGGCTTGCCTAGCCTGTGCCGCTTCGCGCGGCGGCGGGGTGCTGTGTGCGGTCGCGGTTGTGGCTGCGGCGAGCCGACCCTATCGTCCATGCCCCATGGATCTCAAGCTTCACCGGCCGCAGCCGACCTGCGCGACCACCGGCCGCTCGTTCGCGCCGGGGGAGGTGTTCTACTCGGCGCTCGTGCGACGTCGCGGCGCCGTCGAGCGGCTCGATGTGGCCGCCGAGTCCTGGCAGGGGCCGCCGGAGCAGTCGATCGCCTGGTGGCGGTCGCGGTATCCCGAAGCCGGCGCCGTGGGGCCGACCTTGGCGCCGCCCGACGTCCTGCTCGATGCGCTCGAGAGCCTCGAGGAAGGGGGAGACGATCCGCTGCGATACATGCTCGCGCTGCAGCTCGTCCGCCGGCGGGTGCTGCGGATCGTTGACGAGCCGGCCGACGATTCCAACGAGGGCACGCTCACGTTCACCTGCCGGAAGCGGGATCGCGACTACCGCGTGCGCCAGGTCGCTGCCGCGGAGGTCGCAGCCGACGGCCTCGAGGCCCGGCTGGCCGCACTCCTCTGGTCGGGAGACGCGGCATGACGAGCACTCACACCGACCAGAACCATCGGCGGCCGGCCGCGTCGCTGCGGCTCGCCACGCTTGCGATCGTCGTCGCGTCGGTCGCGGCGAGCGGCGCCTCCTGCCCGCAGGTGCTTCGCGGCTACCAGATCGGCACGATGCCGCTGCCGCGCACGCTCCCCGCCCATCCGACGCTCGAGCAGATCATCGCGGCGGTGCACGACAACACGCAGCGGGTGCGGAGTTGCATGGCGACGCAGGCGGTGCTCGCGGTGCCCGGCGTGCCCCGGCTCTCGGCTCGGGTGGCATGCGAACCGCCGCGGCGCTTCCGGCTCCAGGCCCAGACGGCGATCACGGGTCCCGAGCTCGACATCGGCAGCAACGACGATCTGTTCTGGCTCTGGCTGCGGCAGCACAAGCCGCCGGTCGTGGCCTTCTGCCGCCACGACCAATACGCCACCTCGGCCGCGCGGCGGCTGCTGCCGATCCGCGCCGACTGGATGCCCGAGATCCTCGGCCTCGTGTCGTTCCGTTCGGAAGACCGACACCAGGGACCGTTCCCGCTGCCCGACGGCCGGATCGAGATCCGCAGCACGATCACGGCCCCCGAAGGCGAACTGCTCAAGTCGACGATTCTCGACGGGACCACCGGCCTGGTCGCGGAGCAGCACCTCTTCACCGCGGCCGGCGAACGGCTCGCCAGCGTGCGGACCAGCAAGCACCGCGTCGATGCGCCGTCTGGCGCGGCGTTGCCGCATCTCGTCGAAGTGTCGTGGCCGGCGTCTGGCGTCGACTTCACGATCGAACTGGCGTCGATCACCACGAACACCGCCAGCGGCGACCCCGGCCAGCTCTGGCAGATGCCTGCCTATCCGGGCTACGAGCCGGTGGACCTCGCTGATCCATCGGTGGTGATCGGTCCGCCACCGCAGGCAGCCCCACGCTGATCCCGTGTTGTGAAAGCCGACCGGCCGTAAGGCCGCGGGCTGCCGGCGGTGCGCCGCTCGGGGCCGCCCATGCCTCTTCGCCGGACGCATGCTGCGCCCATCCTGGGCTTCGCCTGCTCAATGCTGACTTCGCTCCGCCATCCCTGGCTGCGCTCGTCAGCAACGCCGGCTCCCGGGCACGGGCAGCCCCTCGCTCCTCCGGTAGCACAGGTTTTCAACCTGTGCCTGAGCGGACGCCTCACGGCGTAGCGCTTTCAGATACGGCCGCACACGGTTCACGGAGAACCCGCCTCAGCCCGCCCGCGGCTGGTGCTCGAGTCGCTTCATCTTGTCGCGGGCTCGCGACAGGGCGGGGCCGATCGAGTTGAGCGGCATGCCAGTGAGGTGGCTGATCTCACCGTAGCTGCGTTGCTCGAGGTGGTGCAGCCGGACGAGCCGCGCCTCGTCGGTGTCGAGTCCGCGAAGCAGCGACTCCACGTGCTCGCGATCCGCCGCCTGCGCGGTTTCGGAGGTTGCCATCACGTCGGGCCGACGGTGCCGCGTCTCGGCTGGCCGCGGGGTCGACTCCCGTGCGATGTCGGAGAGCCGGCGGGCGACGATCCGGCGGGCGATCACCGCCAAGTAGGTCGCCAGGCTCGAGCGGCCGGCAAACGCTCGCAGGACCGTCGCATTGTTCCGCAGGCACTCGACGAGCACGTCGGCGACGAGGTCGTCGCGGTCGGCCGCCGAGAGCGTCAGCCCCCGCTGCCGCGCCGATCTCGACGCCACGAAGGCGAACAGCCCCGCGAAGCGGGCCACGAACGAGTCCCACGCGCCGTTCGAGCCGGCGAGGCAGGCTTCGAGGAGGCGGCGGTCCTCCGCCGGGAGGGCCGAATGGGGCTCGGGCGGGCTCGTCACGGAGGCACCTGCGGTGGCGGCCATGAGGGGGGGCGGGGTTGCCCCGCCGCTCCGTCGCCGGGTTCATGTTTTCCGCCCGGAAGGCCGATGCTTCTCACATCATAGGGAGGGTCGCTGGAAGCCACCAACGCCACCCGGGTGCCCGCACGCGGGCGGCGGAAAATGTGGGGTGGTCAGTTCGTTGACAGCCCTGCGCGATCCCCCTAGGATGCCGCGCAGGTGGACGTCGGGTGCCGGGTTTTCCCGGGTCGTGACGGCCAAACCAGTCGAGCACCCCACGCACGCCACCGTCACAGGAGCCGATCATGACCCACATCGTCGCCGAGCCGTGTTTCGCCTGCAAATACACCGACTGCGTGGTGGTCTGCCCGGTCGAGTGCTTCTACGAGGGTGACAAGATGGTCTACATCCACCCCGATGAGTGCATCGACT
>JBBAVQ010000161.1:0-7536 GCA_040397625.1 Pirellulales bacterium
AACGTGGAGCAGACGTAGAGCGTGCCTTTGAGCAATGGGCTCTCGACCATGTCGGCGGCAGCCAGAAACGGGACCGCGCCGACGAAGGCGTGGCCGCTGACGCCATTGTTGTCATTGAAGAACTGCCAGTCGCTGCCATTGCCGTCAGATGGCCGTCCGGCACCCGTGGCGAGTTGCAGGACGTAGAGCGGCGGGGCTCCCACGACGAACATCCGCAGCGATCGCGCCCCCCACTCACCGACGACGTCACCGAACGGATTCCCTTCGAAGACAACGCCCGTGGCGGCGGCGGCACCGAAGATCGGCAGGAGGTAGCGCCCCTCCCCGAGATCCTTGCAGCCGGAAAAAAAGGTGCCGAGGCCCGTCGGCTCCACGCCGGTCTGCCAGGCCGTCTGCATCGTGTCGTCGAAGCCGGTGTTGGCCATGATGGCCCCCGCCCCGAACGCGGCCGAGAGGCAGACGAGACCCTCGCAGTCGTAGAAGTTGCGGTAATCGTTCGCGATCTTGTGGCCCGCCCGCGAGAGCCGCGGGAACCGGCTCCGCGACCAGGGAAGTTCGGGGGGCGGCTGGGGCAGAAACTCCTGCCGCTCAAGCGGCGGCAGCAAATAGATCGGCTCGGCCGAATCGGCCACCGGCATGAGTTGGGCGGCGAGTCGTAGGCTGACGTCCTCGGTCTGAGGCCCCGTCTGCCAGTCACCGACGAGTTCGATGCCCCCGCCGCCGGCAGCCTGCCCAGAGAGCGCCTGCGTCTGCACGAACGCGGTGACCCAGGCACCGCCGACCGCGGGGGCCACTCGGACGACGGCCCGCTGACGCTCTGGCGGCCACGACGCGAGGGCGTTGCCGGATGGCTCGACCCACGCCGACTCGATCACACCATCGCGGCCAGAGGCAAAGTCAGGCTCGACGGTCCGCGCGATCGGCCAGTCAGCAGCCACAATGGCCAGCGTCCGCCGCCAAAGATCCGTACCGTTCGATGATGGCAGATGGACACCTGCATCACTCGCATGGCAGACGTTCAGCGCGACCGCTGCCAGCGCCGCGCAGGTCCAGATGAACCGGGGCGAGTGTCGGATTGCAGGCACGGCGGGTGGCAGGTTTCGTGAGAAAGCCATGGATGCCGCGGACTCTCCCAGCAGCGCAACCCCGGGGCAAGCCGGTTTTTCCGGAACTCGTGCGACTCACAAACGGAGCGGGGGCCCCGACAGGATGGGGGCTCGAGGGATGGGGGGGGTGCTCGAGGATCTCCAGCGGGCAGGCTGGGTGTCCCCGGCCTGCCTGCTCCCCCAAATCGACCCATTTTTTGACTGTACCGGCAACAGGACGTAGGTTCGCTGAACGGTATGGGCTGCCACCCTTTCCAGCTCTGCCGAACCGTCGAGGAACCGAGTCGAATGAGATCGCCGTTTGCACGCCGTCCCCGCCATGACCGTCATCCGTCCCGAATCGTCACGCGGCAGCGATCCAAACTCGTTCTGGACCAACTCGAAGACCGGCGAATGCTGGCAATCCTGCCGGGCCAGATCGTTTCGTCCGCCGCGTACTTCGACGCTGACGGCGACAGTGTCTCAATCACCGTGACGGGACCGGTCGGCCCTGGGGCCGGGTTCGCAGTGGAACTCGCCGGACTCGCCACCGACAACGCCGACGCAACGCGGATCAATCTCTCGGGCCTGACCAGGGACAACGGCCTGCAGATCGTGGTCACCCCCACGAAACTCGCCGAACAGGCGGGCGGAAACTTCGCGACGCTCTACTCGTCGGGCTACACGAACATCGCCTTCATCTCCAACAACGTTGATCCGACCGACAACTGGTCCGCCATCGTGCCGGCTTTAAAAATGGCCTCGCTCGGCGGTATCCAACTCTCCGCCGCGGTCGTGAACTCGATCTCGCTCGACGGCGTCGCCGTCGGCAGCATCACGCTCGACGCCGGCCAGGCCCCCTTCATCGACCGGATCAACACGCAGAACAACCAGCAGGCCGCTGATTCGAAGTTCTACATGCCGGTCACCGGCCTCATCGACCTCGGCGGTATCACCGCCGCAAGTATCGACTCGCTCGTGATCAACGGCGCGATCAGCGCTCCGACCGGCCATCCGTACGACACCTCCGTCACCAACGATTTCCGCAGCGTGGTCAATGTGTCGGGGGCGATCGGCAGCGTGATCGGCCTGCGGAGCAGCCTCTCCGGTGCCATCCGGGCGAACAGCATCGGGTCGGTCCGTGTGGCGGCCATCGCGGGCGAGATCACGACCCGCGGCTCCGACGACCTTGCGATCAACCTGCCTTCCTCCTTCAAGGGTTTCATCAACTCTGGCGGGCATCTCCACCTCGGCTTTCCGCTCTCGGACGGTTCCTTGATCACGGGCCAGATCAACGCCGGCGGCGGCATCTCAGGCTCCGACAAGAGTTCCACCACCGACACGCTCTACCTACCGGGGGCCTACGCCGGATCGTTCACCAACACGAGCACGGTCACTGGCATCGCCACCATCGAGGTGGACGGCGAGGCGATGCTCGTCGTCTCATCGGCCTCCAGCGTGGGCAACGTCTCGGCCGACGCCTTCACGGGCGACTTCCTCATCGAGGCGGGCACATCGATCGGAAACATCGAGGCCGGCCAGGGGGGCATGGAAGGTCATCTCCACGCCGGCACCGATATCGGCACCATCAAGGTGCTCCGCGGTCTCACGAGCACGATTCTCGCTGGCGGTAGCATCGGCACGATCACGACGGTCCAGGGCGGCGTGGAGTCGCCATCGATCCAGGCCGGGGGAAACATCGGCCGGGTTTGGGCCTACGCCGGCATCCTCGGCACATCGATTGTGGCCGGCGGTGACTTCGGCACCGTCAACGCTGGCACCGGCGCGCTCGAGGCCATCTACGTTCCCAACGGCGACCTCGAACTCAGCTACATCCGCGGCCGCGACATCGGCTCGGTCAGAGTTGTCGATGGCGGCATGCAGACCGCGTCGTTCGTGGCCGATCGTGACATTGGTACGATCACGACCTTCGGCAGCATTGGCGGCTTCGGACTCCAAGACGTGAGCCTGGTGGCGGCTCGTAACATCGCCGCGATCGACGCCCGGGCGCACACGGGCTACGGCATCCGGCTCCTCAAGGCTGAGGCCGGGGGCGACATTGCCAGCATCTCTGGCATCTCCTACGGCGAGTTCGGCTCGCTCGACGGCGCCGGCATCCTCGAGTCGAACGTCGTCGCCGCGAACATCGGGCCGGTCTACGGCCGCGGCGTGGGCGGCACGGGCATCGAGGACACGAAGATCGTCACCCGCACCGCGTACGACGCAGGCGGCGCCATCGATCGCAGCCGTGGCCGAATCGGGGCGGTGACTGGCGACGGATGGCTCGATGGCCTCCTCAACGTGCTTGTGGTCGCCCATACCGACATCGCCTCGATCACGGGCGTCACGGCCGTTGACGGCACCGGCATCAACGGCGGCTCGTTCGATGCCAACTACGGCACGATCGGCCAGATCACCGCCGCCGGAGGCGCAGCAGGCGGCTACGGCATCCTCGAGACCCGCTTCCAGGCGACCGATCTCGAGGTCGGCCGGATCGCCGGGATCACGACATCGGCCAATGCCAATGGCCTCGACGCGATGAGCGAAGCCAAGGTCTACGCCGGCTCGATCGGTCTGATCAAGGCGACCGTGCATGGCGGACTCGACGGCAACGGGATCGTCGGCGGCGAGATCCGCTCGTTCTCAGGAGCGATCGATTCGGTCAATGTCGACGTCCGCTCCATCAACGGCATCGGCATCCTCGACGGCAAGATCACCGCCTCGGGAGACCTCGGGCTGCTGACGGTCAAGGCGCTCAACGCAGCGGCGATCAGCGGCGGTGAGTTCCAGTCGCGGGGCAACTTCGGTGACATCACCGCGACCGCCGAGAAGGGCGGCAACGCGATCGAGAACGCAATCTTTACCGCGCCGGGGCGGATCTTCTACGACGATCCCACCGATCCCACGCTCGACCGTGACCCGAAAGGCAGCTTCGGCAAGATCACGGTCTACGCCAACGGCACCAACAAGCTCTCGAACGGCATCGTGGGCTCGACGTTCAACGCCATCGGCGACATTGGCCAGATCACCGTGCGGACGAAGGGGGGCACGGCCATCCTCGATTCGATCTTCGCGGCCGACACCGATGGCGACTACGATCCCAACCCCTCGCCGACCAGCCCCGGCCAGGCGACCGGCACGATCGCCGGCATCAGGGTCGTCGCCGCGGGCCGCAACCTCCTCGACTCCTCGGGGATCGTGGACTCGAAGTTCACCGCCGCCATACTCGGCCCCATCACGGCGAAGATCCAGACGGTCGAGGGGGGTGACGGCATCGTCCGCTCCACATTCGAGGCCCGGACCTCCGTGTACGACGGCTTCGGCAACTTCGACAACATCGGCCGTATCGGCGCGATCACGGTCACCAACGCGGCCGACCAACTCGCGTCGGGTGCCGGAATCCGGGAGAGCACGTTCTTCGCTGGCGCAGCCGGTGGAATCGGCGATCTCACCATCACCACGGCGAGCGGCTCGGGCGTGATCGGCAGCATCTTCGACGCCTCGATCCAAGGGGTCGTGTTCGATCTCGACCAGAACCTGTTCACCTCGACGATCGGAAACATCACCGTCACGACCGGCCGCGTGCTGAACTGGACGTTCACGCCCGCGGGCATCACGCTCTCGACGTTTACGGCCGCTGCGGGCATCGGCCTGATCACGGTCAACTCGATCGGCAGCGGCATCACGGGTTCGCTCTTCGAGGCCGACTTTGACTGGCAACTCGTCAACGACGCCCCAGGCAACATCGCCGGGATCGGCGTCCGGGTGCCGGGCCGCAACGCCTCCGCGGTGACGGGCAGCCTGTTCGGCGGGGCCGGCATCGGGAATATCGACGTTCGGCTCGCCGACGCGGCGAAGAACGGCTGGAACGCGATCGCCCTCTCGACCTTCACCGCCCGCAGCGGCGCCATTGGCAACGTGACCGTGGTCCACTCGCAGACGGGTGTGCCCTACGCCACGGGCCTCGGCTATGCGATTCTCACATCCACCTTCTCCGCGTTCACCGGCATCGGCTCGATCTCGATCACGGGCAACACGCTCGGCGCGGTATTCATCGTGGCGGGCCAGCCGGTCGTGGTCCGCGCTCGTTCAGGTGGCGCTCGGGCGGTGCCGCAGTCGATCGGCCCGATCTCGATTCTGGGTGGCAGCACCCAGGATCTGTCGTTCTCGGCAACCTCCGGCATTCCCGGGATCGCCTTCCGCAACGCCCCGAGCGGAGCCTCTGTGAAGCTCGCGTTGACGGCCGCATCCGTGGGCGACCTGCTGGTCGATGCGCCGCTGGGCACCGCCAGCCTCGACGTCTCCGGCGCGGTCACGAACTTTGGCAACGTCACCGCCGACGGCGCAGTGTCGATCGTGTCGGCCACGGCCACGACGCTTGGAGACGTGGTCGCGGGCGGCAACGCCACGCTGAACACACCGGCCCTGCAGACTCTCGCCAGCCTGAACGTCGGCGGCACGCTCTCACTCCCGCAGGATCTTGCCTCGTTGCGGCAGGTCGGCGCGTTCACGGTGAGTGCCCTGACATCGGCCACCAGGAACGTTCGCATTGGGTCGTCCGCCACCAGCGGATCGTCGATCGGGCCGATTCGGATCGCCACTGCTAATCGCGGCAAGGGCACCTATCAGTTCGCCTTCGCCACCTGGCCGGCGAATCCCACCAAGGCGAACCCGGTCGCGATCATCGGTGGAAAGGCCGTTGTCGAGGCGAAGGCGAAGGCGCAGACGGCCAACGGCGTCAGCATCGTGAAGTCGAAAAAGTGATGAAACGCCCGCGACGGACTGGATCGACCCGTCATCTCCTCGGCGCGGAGTCGCTTGAGCGGCGACAAATGCTCGCCGTGGATTCGGCGTGGCAGTCCCCACCCATCGCTCCAACGCCGGTAGTCGCTCCGTCGGCCGTGATCGCTCAGGCTGTTCCCCCGGCCATCCCGGTCGCAGTCGTCCCGGCGGTCGACCCACTCTACGGCTACTCCTTCGCGCTCACGACTCCCAAGCCCGCGAGCGGCTTTGACTTCGCCTCGCTGGGCGGGCAGACGATCGCCTCCGTCGACGTGGGCCTCGTGGACATACCCCTCGGGGCGACCCTCGACCTCGAGACGCTCTCCGGACTCCAGTTTTGGAACGGCCGAGGCCAGCCGGCGTTCGCCGCCGTGAAGGGGGGCGTGGAGATCAACCTGCGTGCCGCTGGAGCCAATCTCCGTGTTGGTGCCAAGACGGATCAACCGCCGGGGCAGGCACCGGGAAGCGTCCGCCATTCGATCGAAGTGGCCGTATCGGACGGGTTGCCGGTGTCGCGGCGGGTCACGGCGTCCATCGGGATCGGTGGTGTCGGTGAGTCGTTCTCGAAGCCAGGCGCGCCGGCCGGCGTGTACGCGTTTACCGGACTCTGGTCGGTGGGGAACGCGACGGGCATTCGCGATTCCGCTCCCGTCACGCTCGTGTTCGCCGCCGGCGGCGCATCGCGTCAGGCTCGTGATGCGGCCGTCGCCGCCTTCTCCATGCCTGACAAACGCCCGGTGGCCGTCGTGGCGGTGGCCACCGAGGTCGTCACTCCGAGCGGCCCCGGCCAGCAGTTCCTACGCATCAATCTCCAGTATTCGAAACCGGTCACCGTGACGGGCAGGTCGCCCCAACTGCCCGTGTTCTTCGACAACCGGATGCGGCTTGCCCAACTGGAGCCGGGCTCGGCGAAGTCGGGCGTGAACACGCTCTCGTTCGTCATCGTGCCCACGGCTCAGGAACGGGCTGCTTCCTCGGTGCGGCTTGGCGATGCCCTCCGGCTGCAGTCGGGCGGCACGCTCCGCGCAACTGCGGGCGGCCCTGCCGTGCTCAGCCTGCCGCCGGAGGCCGGCCGTCAGCGCGTGATCGGCTTTGCGGCACCCGTCGAGACCATCACGGCCGACCTTACGCGCAGTACCACGTTCCACCGCGGCACGACCTACGTGATCGACGGCGAGGTGCACGTGCGGCCGGGCGTCACACTCACGATCGAGGACGGCGTGACGGTGCTGATCCGCAACGGCTATCGCCCGAAGCGGACGATCGACACGAGCGCGCTCGTCTTCGACAGCGGCTCCAAGCTGAGGGCGGCCACGGTGACGTTTGGCGCCGCCGACTCGCAGAACCGACAGACCACCGAGGCCAACAACGGCGGTGTCTTCTTCCTTGGCACCGCCCGCAGCTGCACGAAGGACGGCCTCTCGGTGAACACCGCGACGGCCTCCGGACGCTCGTCGTTCACGGCCGACCTGATCAATCTCACCTCACTCGGCCGGACCGATCCGCTCGGCGGTGACGGCGATGACAACGATCGCGATGACATCGACGCCGTCTCGCTCCTCGGACTGGGGCAGACTGAGTGGCGGGTGAAGGCCGTGCGGAGCGACAACTCGGGCGACGACGGCTTCGACGTGACCAACTCCTCGATCTCGCTCGACCGGCTCACGGT
>JBBAVQ010000162.1:0-7529 GCA_040397625.1 Pirellulales bacterium
GGTGTCGCCCATGATGTAGCCGGCGGTCTCGTACCCGTAGACGACGTTGTTGATGTATTCGTTCTCGCCACGAACTTTCGGATTCCGGGTGACGTTGTCGGCGAACAGGCTCTTGATCACGCTGAACCGGCTCCCCTCCCCCAGCGTCATGAGGCCACCGGCGCTGTGGCCGAGGCGGTCGAGCCCCTGGGCAATGACCGTGTTTTGAATGGTGATGTTGTCGATCACATAGCCGCTGTCGGGATTCATGGAGAACGTCTCATCAACTCCCCACGTCACCGACATGTGATCGAAGATCATGTTTGTGCCGCGGGAGAGGCTGACGGAATCCTCCCGGGTGCCGGCCTCGCCCTTGCGGACGGCGATGTAGCGGCTGATGGTGTTGTTGGCGCTGGTGAAGGCGAGACGATCGCCATAGAACGCGATTCCGCCGGGAGCGGTCTGCCCGGCAATCGTGACATTGCTGCTCACCACCGCCACGCTGCCAAGCGTCACCACCCCTCCGACGTCGAACACCACGAAACGATTCGACTGGCTCACGGCGTCGCGAAACGAGCCCGCGCCCGAATCGTTGAGGTTCGTGACGTGATAGACCGAGGCGCTCGCAAGGTTCGTGCGGCCGCCGGTGGCGAAGCGGCCGAAGCCTTCGGCTTCGGGAAACGCGAGAACCTGTGCATGCGCGGCACCACCCCAGGCGGCCACGGCGGCCACGATGATTCCGAACACGCGCATGCCTGGTCGCGTCACGTACCGATCCAGCGAGACTCAGCGGCGCGGGTGCAGACCATCTCCGGTCGGCCACCCGGCAGCCTTCACGCCCTTCCTACGTGCTTCAAGGGTACGACGGTTCGACCGCCGTCCACAACGATACGGCGGCCCCGCCGTCCCGCGTGCTGCGCAACAGTCGCGACCTGCGTTGCGCCCTTCCCGAACTACTCGCCGCCGATGTCACGAACGACGATGTCCTTGAACTCCACCCACATCGGCTTCCCCTGATGGAGCTGCAGGGCGATGATCCCCTCGCGGAGCGCGAGGTCGGGGGCGTCGGTGAAGTCGAGGGTGAGGGTGCCGTTGAGGTAGTGGCGAAGCCGGTCGCCCTGAGCCACGATCCGCACCTCGTTCCAGTCGTCGAGCTTGAAGAGCTTTGCGAAGACATCGGCGTCGATCAGCTCGCCCGTCACCTTTTTCTCGCCGTCCACCATTTCGGCCTTCTCGCCCGCGAGGCAGATCCGGCGTCGGTTGCCCCCTTCGTCGTAGATGAAGCCCGACACGTTCGGCATCTGCGCCTCGTTGCGGAGCTCGTGCTGGTAGCCGCGGACGACCCAGGCATTCTTCGGCTCGCCCTCCGTGATGTGCCGGGAGCGATACTGAATCCCGGAGTTGTTCTCGGCGTTGCAGCGGTAGAGGAGCTTGAGCTCGAAATCCTTGAGAGCCGGGCCCTTGCAGATCAGGAAGGTGTTGCCCTCGGCTTTCACCTCCGGCGTGGTCTCGCCGTGGATCACCCCGTCGCGAACACTCCACATCCGCGGGTCGCCATCCCAGCCCGTCAGGTCGCGTCCGTTGAAGAGCGTCCGCCACTGGCCCGCCGTGGCGGATTCGGCGGCGGGGGCCACGGCCGGCGGAGCGGCGAATGCCAGCGACGGAATGGCGACGGCAGCCACTGCGAACAACAAGCGGATCATCGAGGGACTCCTGCGGAAAAAGACGGACACCCGTGCACGAGTATCGCACCCGGAAGAGGGCCCGCTCAAGCGACCGGTGGCCCAAGGCCTGCCGCACGACCGCCCGGGTATTCCGGGTTGCCCACCGCCGTGCTTCCGCGCGAAGATATGCCGCCACCATCGCCACGCCATGCCAGATCTCCCCCGTATCGTCATCGACCTCGAGAAGCTGCGGCACATCAACTGCGGCCTGGGGAGGTTCTCCCTGCATCTGGCCCAGGAGATGCTCCGCCTGGCGCCCGGCCGCTTCGACCCGGTGTTTCTCCTGGCCAAGGGATCAGACCGGCATCTGCCAGCCCACGGCTTCGATCGCATCACCGTAAAGCCGTGGAAGAAGGAGGGTTTGATGCGGCAGCTGCGGCCGTTCATCCGCCCGTTCCTTCCCCCCTCTCGGATCGACCTCTGGCATGCCACCAACCAGATGTCGAAGTATCTGCCCCTCGACGACCGCGTGCCCGTCGTGCTCACGATCCACGACCTCACGTTCCTCCACGAGACACCCAACGACGAGCACCTCCGCCGGATCGATCGAAAGCTCGCCGACATCCAGGCGAAGGTCGATCGCGCGGCCGCCATCGTGACCGACTCCCAGTACGTCGCCGATGACGTGAAAACCCATCTCACGCTCGGCGACCGACCGGTGCACGTTGTCCGCCTCGGGCTTCCCGCTCCGCCCGCCGCCGCCACTACGCGGCCGGCATTTCTGCCGGACGGACCCTTCGTGCTCACGGTGGGCAACTGCCTGCCGCACAAGAACTTCCACGTGCTGCTCGACCTCATCGACCGGCTGCCGAACCTGAGGCTCGTGATCGCCGGCAAGAAGATGACTCCGTACGGCGAGTTCCTCGGTCGCGAGATCGTCCGCCGCGGCCTCGAAGCTCGCGCGATCATGGCCGGCGAAGTCTGCGACGCCGACCGGCAGTGGCTCTACGAGCACTGCGACGCGTTCCTCTTTCCGTCACTCACCGAGGGCTTCGGCTTTCCGGTGCTCGAAGCGATGCAGTGCGGCAAGCCCACCTTCCTTTCCCGGATGACGTGTCTTCCCGAGATTGCCGGGGCTCACGCCTTTTATTTCGACGCCTTTGATGCCATGTCGATGTCCGCCGCCTACGAGGCGGGCATTGCGGCGTTTCGCAACGACCCCGGCTTTTCCGACCGTGTCCGCTCCCATGCCGCCGGCTACAACTGGGCCGAGACGGCTCGCAGCTACCTGCGGGTCTACGAGTCGATCTGGGGCTAGGGTTCTGGGGCGAGTTTTGCGGCTCGTTTTCGCGATTCACACAGTGGCCACCCGCCCCGAACTGGCATTCCGGCGCGGACGGGAAGCGTGCTAGTTTCCCCGATCGGCGCGAGAGTCCGCAGGCCACCCAATGTGTCGGGTGGCTGATCACGCTCACGTGCGCCGGCTCAGCATCGCTGTCCATGCCCGTCCATCCCCGTCGAGGGACACCATGACGTTCGCCACCACGCGCCGGAGGGTCTCGCGCCACGCCGTCAAACTGATGCCCTTCCTGCGCGGCCTGCTGCCCTCCCCGGCGATCCGAATCGCCGCCTTCCCGCGACGCCATCCCGAGTTCTTCGTGGCCGCCGGCCCACGGCCGGAGGGGACGCACCTCGTTTCCCAACTCTGCCGCCTCGCGACACTCGAATCGTCGGCGTTCCGTGGCTGGCTCGAGCAGCTCCACGACGACTGGCACATGCACCGCAAGAACTGGGAGCACGCCTACATCTGCCAGGCACTTCACGAACGCGGCATGCTGGAGCCGGGGCGACGCGGCCTCGGCTTCGCCGTGGGCACCGAGAAACTGCCGTCGTTCTTCGCAGCCCTCGGCTGCCGAATCACCGCCACCGACCTCGCCACCGACGACAAGCGAAACGTGGCCTGGGCGAAGACCGGCCAGTGGACGGGAAACCGCGATGCGCTCAACGTGCATGGCCTCTGCCCGGCGGAAGAGTTTCGCGAACGGGTGGAGTTTCGAGCCGTCGACATGAACGACGTGCCACACGACCTCGGCGGCTACGACTTCACCTGGTCAACCTGCTCGTTCGAGCACTGCGGCAGCCTCGAACTGGGACTCGAGTTCCTCGAGCGGCAGATGGACTGCCTGCGGCCGGGCGGCGTGGCCGTCCATACGACGGAGTTCAACCTCACGAGCAACGACCAGACCATCGTCGCGGGCCCGGCCGTGATCTACCGCCTCCGCGATATCGAGGACGTCGTTCGTCGACTCACCGCCCGCGGCCACCACGTCGAGCTTCTCGACATCGATCCCGGTGACCGCGACATCGATCGTTTCGTCGACCCGCCCCCCTACAGCGGCTCGAGCGACGGACCGTGCGGCATGATCAAGCACCTGCGGCTCGATCTCGAGGGATACGCCTCCACGTCGATCGGCCTGATCATCCGCAAGGCCGCTTGACACAAGGCCGCCTGACACAAGACAGCCTGCCATGTCGCTGAAATCACTCGGGCATACGATCGAGAAGCAGTTTCTGCGACCGCTCTTCCGGCGCGTCAGGAAGTGGACCCGCATCTCGGGCGCCCACGACCGGATCGCGGCGCTCGAGAGCCGCATCGAGAAGTTGGAGGATCTGTTCCGCGAACAGGCCGGCCTGCATTACCTGCGGCTCATCGACGACCAGCGGCACGCCGCCGACCCGGCCGGCGACACCGCCCCAAGACGCGACTCCGCATGACGCGCCCCGTGATGCACCGCGACGGCCTCACCTTCCTCGTCGATCTCCGGGTCGCCCAATACAACGGTGACCGGGGAATCCCCGCCTACTCGCAGAGCATCGTCCGGCAGATCTGCCTTGACTATCCCGGCAATCGCTACGTGTTTCTCTGGAACGACCGGCTGCCGAAGCCGTCGTTCGCCGCAGAGTTCGAGCGGTATGGAACCTGGGCCACCGAGTCGGCCCTGGCGAGGGGGCATTACGGCCGAATCGACGTGCTCTTCACCGCGTGCTTCTTCCTGCCGATGGGCCGCGAGGGAGAGGACTACCTCTACCCGCAATGGCTCCGCGCCCATCAGCCCTACCGGCTCGGCATCGTCTACGACCTGATCCCCTACCTCTTTCCGGAACGGTATCTCACCCGGCGAGAAGGCCGAAGAAACTACCTGGCGGGCTTTCGGGTGATGCGGGAGTCGGACCGGCTGTTCGCGATCAGTCAGGCGACGCGACACGACACAATTCGCCTGGCGGGCTTCGACCCCGGGCGGATCCGCTGCGTCTACGGCGACATCGACCATCGCAAGCGGGAGTTGATGGGGTCGCCGACCGACACCGACCCCACCGTCCTCGCCCGCTTCGGGCTGCAACGGCCCTACGCGGTCTACATCGGCGGTGCCGACTGGCGAAAGAACATGGACGGTATGGTCTATGCCTTCGCCCACTTCCACGCCAGGTATCCCGATCGGCAGCTGGCGGTGGTCTGCAAGCTTGCGCGACAGCGGATCAGCCACTACCAGCAGATGGCGGCATCGCTGGGGATCCGCCCGGGGGCCCTCGTGTTTACCGGCTACGTGCCCGACGAGGATCTCGTGGCGATCACGCGACAGGCGGAGCAGATGGCCTATCCATCGCTCTACGAGGGGCTGGGGCTGCCGGTGCTCGAAGCCTACGGGTGCGGCGTTCCCGTGGTGGGATCCAACTCCTCCTCAATCCGGGAACTCGTGATCCCCGAACTCACCTGCGACCCGCACGAGCCGCACTCGATTGCCACGGCGATGGGACGACTGATCGAAGAGCCACGTCTCCGAGAGTCATCGCTCGCCCGCGGACGCGAGCTCCTCGACATCCTTGGCTGGGAGCCGGCGGCCCGAGCCGTGATGGAGGAGCTCACCGTCCGCCCGACGCTCCGACCCGGCAGGGCGGTGGCCGTGGTTGGCGTGCTCCCACCCGCCCCCACGGCGATCGCCGCCTGCACGCTCGACCACCTGCAGTCGAGCCATTGGCGGACCGACTTCTTCGACGCCAATCCTGGACCGACACTCGCGACTGGCCGGCAGCTGCTCAGCGGCAATCGGATCCTGCCCGTCGAGGTGCTCCTGCCGGCGCTCGCCTCGGGCGACCACGGCACCGCGGTGTTCGTGCTCGGCAACTCGGAGCACCATGTGAAAGTGCTCCAGGCGGCCATGCAAACGCGGCTCGGCTGCCGGCAAAGGCGACTGGCCTACCTGCACGAGGTCAACCTCATGATCCTGCTCCGCGCGCATCTCGGCGCCGATGCCAGTGACCTGCCGCGTGCCGCCGGCCACTCGGAGGAGCCCTGGATCCGGAGGACGCTCGACGACGTACCCGAGATCGGGCAGAGCCTCCGCTTCCTGGTGGAGACCGCCCGGCTCGACGGGCTGATCGTCAACTCCGAAGCCTGCCGGAGGCTGGTGCTGGCGGCGCTCGGCGACGCCGCCGCCCTGCCGATCGACGTGGCCTTTCTGCCGATCGTCGCCGAGCGTAGGGATGCCGGTTCGCCGCCCGCAGCCGACGCATCGCTGCACGTGGGCACCTTCGGCACCGGTGGCGACACGAAGCAGTTCGACCTCGTGGCCCGCGCGGTGGGCCTGCTGGCCCGCCGCCGCCGCGTGCGGCTTACGATCGCCGGCTGGGCGACGGCCCGTCACAGCCGCCGGCATGGCGTCTCCGCACTCTCGTTCGTCGAGGTCCACGACAGCCCCACCGACGAGCAGTTCGCCGCACTGATGCGGGAGGTTGACGTGGCGGTGCAGCTGCGGGTGCCGACCCACGGTGAATCATCGGCAGCCGTCACCCGTCTGATCGGCCTCGGCACGCCCGTGGTGGTGACCGGGGAGGGAAGTTTTGCCGAGCTCCCCCCGGCCCTCGCCACCCCCATGCCGTGCGACTGCTCACCGGCCGACCTCGCCGCGGCGATCGAACGGGCGGCAGGCCTGCGGCCCACCATGGGCGAACTCGCCACGGCCGTGGCCCCGTTCTCACCCGAGGCCCTCGCCACCAGACTTGCAGCCGTGTTCCGCGGCCCCACGACCGGCCCGGCGCTCCGGATGCCCGCGTGATCCTCGGCAGCCACGTCATCCTCGGCACCCGCGCGATGCCAACGGCGGCTAGGATGTCGGCCATATCCCGACCCAACCGAAAGGCGTTTGCCATGCCTCGCCCTGCGTCCGCAACTCGAGGTTCCGCCATCGTCGTGAGACTCATGCTTCTCCTGCCGGCAGCTGCAGCGCTGTCGGTCGCCACTCCGCTGTCGGTCGCCACTCCGCCGTCGGTCGCCACTCCGCCGTCGGTCGCCACTCCGCCGTCGGTCGCCACCGCGGCCGATGCCCCGTGGCACCAGTGGCGAGGCCCGAACCGCGACGGCTTCGTCGCCGGCGTCGCCTGGCCCGACGGCCTCGACCAGTCGCGAGTCGAGCGGCTGTGGCGGGTCGATCTCGGCCCGAGCTACTCCGGGCCCGTGGTCGCGGGCGATCTCGTCATCGTGACCGAAACCCGCGACGCGAAGACCGAACACGTGCGCGCGCTCGACCGCGCAACGGGGCAGGAGCGATGGCACGTGGAATGGGACGGCTCCATGAGCGTGCCCTTCTTCGCGGCCTCCAACGGCTCCTGGATCCGTTCCACCCCCTGCGTCGATGGCGACCGCGTGTACGTCGCCGGCATGCGCGACATGCTCGTCTGCCTGGAGGCGGCCACCGGCAAGGAACTCTGGCGCGTAGACTTCGTGAAGGCGCTCGAGAGTCCGCTGCCGGCTTTTGGCTTCGTGTCGAGCCCGCTGGTGATCGGCGACCACGTCTATGTGCAGGCCGGTTCGGGCTTCGTGAAGCTCGA
>JBBAVQ010000163.1:0-7505 GCA_040397625.1 Pirellulales bacterium
TGACCGGCTGCCCCAACGCCTGCGCCCGCCCCTACAACTCCGACATCGGCATCGTTGGCCGCACCCTCGGCAAGTACACGATCTTCATCGGCGGCCGGCTACTCGGTGACCGGCTCAACGAGCAGTACAAAGACGTCGTCCCCTTCGAGGATCTCTCCAACGAGATCACGGCCGTGCTCGCCTGCTACAAGGCGGAGCGGAAGGCCGGCGAGACGCTCGGTGACTTCTGCCACCGCAAGGGTGTCGAGGGCGTCCGCACCTGGGCCGATCAGTGGCTGGCGGGCGCCCGTGGCCACGGCTGACTATTGACCTGCCCCGGAAGCACGATCTCGCACCATGTGGCATCGACGCTCGACCGTGGCCGCCGTGGTGACCAGCGTGTCGGCCAGCTTCTTGGCCATCGTGTTCACCGCCGAGGTGCTGGCCACGGCCCGCGCCGAAACGCCCCCCGCCGACGTTCTCGACGTCGCTCCGGTCTGGGCAGGCCATCCCGTCGGATTCTCGCTGCTCACCGTCAACGACCGGCAGTTGGTCGGGTTCTATGACGCCGACCGCCGGCTCACCGTGGCAGTGCGGTCGCTCGGCGACCACGAATGGACATTCGTGCCGCTTCCCAGGCACACCGGCTGGGACAGCCACAACTCGATCGAGATAGCGGTCGACCGCGACGGCTTCGTGCACCTCGCCGCCGACATGCACGTTTCAGCGCTCGTCTACTTTCGCTCCCGTCACCCAGTCAATGAACCCTTTGGGGCCGACTCGTTCGAGCCGCTCCATCGCATGATTGGCGATCGGGAGAACCGCGTCACGTATCCCACCTTTCTCCACGATGCCGCCGGCGATCTCGTGTTCATGTATCGACATGGCTCGAGTGGCAACGGCGATCAGATCCTCGACCGCTACGACACACGAACCCGGCAGTGGCATCGGCTCCTCGACGAACCGCTCACCTCGGGAAGGGTGGGCGACGCGTCGATGAACGCCTACTTGCACGGGCCGGTTCGCGGCCCCGACGGCTTCTTCCATCTCGCCTGGGTTTGGCGAGACACGCCCGATTGCGAAACCTGCCACGACGTCTGCTACGCCCGGAGCCGCGACCTCGTCCACTGGGAGCGGAGCGACGGCACGCCGCTCGACCTGCCGATCACAGCAGCCACCGGCGAGGTGGTCGATCCAGTTCCGGCCGGCGGGGGGCTGCTCAATGGCCTGCTCCGGATCGGCTTCGATGCCGCCGGGCATCTCGTGCTCTCGTACCACAAGTACGACGATGCGGGCCGGTCGCAGATCTTCACCGCGCGGCTCGAGGATGGACGCTGGCGAATTCGGCAGACGAGCGACTGGTCGGAACGCATCGAGTTTTCAGGCCGCGGCTCGATCGGCCTCGAGGCTTCCGTGGGGTCGGTCACGCACGCCGCCGACGGCACGCTGCTCCTGGATCATCGCACCCCAACCGCAAGCGGCACCTGGCAGCTTGATCCCGACACGCTCGCGGCCGTGGGGCTTGCCACGCGGCAACACCGCACGCCCGCGCCGCTCGGCGGCGTCGAATCTCCGTGGCCCGGGATGCAGGTCCATTGGCAGAACGACTCGGGCGCCGCGACGCCTGGGCGACGGTTCATGCTCCGCTGGGAGACACTCGCCCCCAACCGCGATCGGCCGCGCGCCGAGCCATTACCACCGCCGAGCATGCTCCGGGTGATCGAAGTCGATGACTAACATGCCGTCGCCTCCGTGAGTGCCTGGCGAGCGACACCGATCGCAGGCGGCACAGGTTGAAAACCTGTGCTACGGGGGAAGGTCTATGACTCAGGCCGGGAGATCGTCCCACATCGGGCACCAGAGTGGCGTCCGGGGGAAGAGCTGCCCGGCGAGCTTCTGAGCCATCTGCGTGGAGGGCTCCATGCGACCGGCGGCCACCGCCTCGACCGGGTCGCACTGGCCGAGCAGCAGCCTGCCGAGTTCGTCGTCGGTGAGCCGCAGGTAACTGCGGCCCACGCGTCCCGGATGCACCGTCGCTTCCCGAGGCTCCTTGGCATCGACGATGATCGAGCCGCGGAACGACGGGGCGTCGAGGCCCAGTTCCACTGTTTCCTTGATCTCCGCGGCGACCACGCGGGCGGCCACCGCCGGAGCCTGGGCCGACAGCAGTTCGAGCGGCCGGAAGACCTTGGCCACGATCATCCGATCGCCCCCCTGGACGAGGCTCGCACCACCGGCCACGGCCTCATGGAGCGGGTCGGCAGCGCTCGACTCGTAGACGATCTCCTGACGATCGTTCTCGATCGCCTCGGCACACACTCTGCCGAGGATCTCCCGTTCCAGACCGGCGAACTCCGGGTCGGCCATGATCTCGAGCACGCGGTTGCCCGCCTGGATGCAGTAGCCGACGATCCGGGCGCTCGACTCGTGGAGTTCGTACCGATCCTGGCCGACGAGCGCGACGATGATCGAGTCGAAGGCACCGCGGCTCACGAGCCAGCGGCAGTAGTTCTCACTGCGGTCGATCGGGCCGACGAACCGCGAGATGTTCTGCTTGTAGATCCGCAGGATCGCCGGCAGTTCGACGTGCCGCCACTGCCGCATGGTCACGCCATCGCCCGCTCGCTGCGGCGATTCGAGGAGCCGCGCGAGGATGTCGGTCGGTCTGCCGGGCGTGGCCGAGTCGCGGCCGAGGACGCTCCAGCCGAGCTCGTGGAACGATGGCGCGATCCGGGTGCGCGAAAAGGCCACGGCCGCCCCTGACTGCCGGATGCGGTCTTCGGCCGCGCGAACGAGCCGCTGACCGTGGCCGGCGCCGCGACACTCGGGCAGGACGGCGACGCGGTCGAGCACCGCACCGCGGACGACGGCCGAGCCGATCATCAGTTCGCGGGGCACGATCTCCACGTGGCCGACGATGCGGCCGCCGAGCCGGGCCACGAGGCGATTGGCGGAGTCGTGCTCCGGATGATCGACCGCAGCATGAAACTCGGCCCGAGACGGGGGCGTGGGCAGGCCCGCGAGGAGCTGCAGAATCTCGCTCTGGTCGCCTGCCCGAGCCGGAGCCACATGACACTCCTCGAGCATCCAGGCCGGGGGCTTCAGCGGCAGCACCGGATGATGCGGCACGTGGAGGATCGCCGGACGTTTCGCCACGGGCCGCCGCGAGACGACCGTGCCCGAGGGGCGAATTTCAACGGTTTCGACGACCGGAGACGGCCGCTTCGAACGGGTTGTGGTGGCCTCAGCCTGAGGCTCGCGATCGGTTCCGGCGGCGATTTTCACGGCGGCGGGCTTCGCGGCCGTCTTGCGGGCCGGCGGCTGCGAGGCCGTCTGCGCGGCGGCGCGAATCTTCAGGCGGCTCTTTTTCTTGGCCTGACGGGTCGCGGCTGGCACCTCCCGCTCACGTGCGGCGGGCCGCGATGATCGACGGGGATGACCGACGACGCCGCCTTCCGACGGCACGCCACCACATGCCCTCGCCCCGGGCCGCCTTCTCGGGAAACGATCCACCCGATGCATGATGCCTCCTTTCCCTGGAGCCGCACTCGAACCATTCCGTTGGCGGTCAATCTATGCGGGGCCTGCACCGTTTTCCAGTAGCAGGAAGCTTTTCACCACGTTTTCCGGGAAAAAACACCAAGGGACTTCTCGCGATCGCAGCACCGTTCGGGCCTTGTCGGCCGTGGCGCACCTCGTCATCTGCGCCTCCGTCGCCACCCGCTCTCCCTCGAGCAGTGCGGCGAGCCGCTCGTTGATCGCGCGGATCTCCTGGCATCTGCGACGGGCGAGCGTGACGGTGGGATGCGTCTGGATCCAGCGCCGCTTGGCGGCGACGAGTTCGCGGACGCCCTCCGGCTGGGAGGCATGCGGCTCGAGGTGCCGCTCGGGGTGGTAGCGGAAGTCGCGGAGCGCGGCCCTCGTTGCCAGCAGTCCCGCGGCCGGGTCGGCGGTCTCGAGCGTGGGGAATGCCTCCGCCAGTGGCAGGCGGAGCGTGCCAGAGACGACGGCATGCCGCGGCGGGTCGGAGCCGACCAGCCTCCGCACCACGTCGTCGGTGATCGCATCGTAGGTGGCGCCGCCGATGCCATGCACGAAGACGTCGGCGACCAGGAGCCGCGACACGAGCGTCGTCACGATCGCCCGTGGCCGCAGGCGGATCGAGTGCTCCTCCATCCTCGAGAGGGCGTCGATCCACTTCGAGGGTGAGGTGTCGGGGTCGATCGGCAGTTCAATCCGCAGCGTCTCCATGTCGGACAGCGCCAGGACGCCGGGCGTGGCGGTGTTGGCGAACACGCGGCGGCGGCGGGGATCCTCCCGCGACCACATCCACCACGGCACCTCGATCCACTCGCCCGATGAATCGTGACGCACAGCGAGGTCTGGCATCGGCCGGCCGTGGCCGCGAACCCGGCGCGTGCGGCGGAAGTCGGCGAGCGAGTCGTTGTAGGCCGTATGCAACTGTCGCGCATGAGCCAGGAGCCAGCCCACGAAGACCATCACCGTCGGCAGCCGCATCATCTCGCTCACGGGCAGCTCGAGCGTCTCCATGCCGAAGCGCTCCTCGAGCATGTGCCGCGCCTGTGCGATCCCGAGGCCAAGCCGATGACTGGCCTGCGCCCGCTCCACCACCAGCGGCCACCACGGGCGGAGGATCGGCCGTGGCACGAGCGGCGCCAGCAGACGGCAGGCGCGATCCCCGAACGACGCGAAGCACTCCGCGTCGATCACGGGCCGCTCCTCCCACGCCGCCTCGACGGTAAACGCGTCGAAGGGCACCTCCTCCACGTGGGCCGAGTCGGGCGTGCCCACCGGCACCGCCGCGGTCACGCGGCTGCACCGGTCGGTGTCCACCACCAGATTCAACGCCGTGCCGCCGACCTGGCGGGCATAGTCGTCGAGCGCGGCGTTCTTGAGCCAGACGCCGGGGTGGAAGAGTTCGGGCTGATGGCCGCCCATGATGATCGGACGGGCGATCCAATCGGCCACGTCCGCAGGACGGTCAACGTGTCGGTAGTGGCCGGTGTATTCCGTGGCCACCATCAGCACCTCGCGGCGGGTGGCGGCCACCAGCTCCCAGAGCCGCATGTCGCCGATCCGCAGGTCGAGGGCCGCCCGGAGCAGCCGGTTGTTGTCGACGAGGGCCTCGATGGAGCCAGACCCCGGACCGGGCACGACCGGCGGGTCGATGAGTCGGGCTCCCGAAGGCTCGGGAGCGGAATAGCGGCGCGAGGGCATGGCCATGGGCGGACGCGTCACGCCGAGGCGTCATGGCCTCCGGCCGCAGCGGCGACGGCCGCCTCAGCCCGATCGAGAACGCGGCGGTAGTAGGCCAGACGGGTCGCCGCATCGTCCAGAGCGCCTCCGAAACTTCTCGCCAGATCGAGGTAGACCAGCGGCACGGGCAGTTCCACGATTTCCAGCCCCGCCGCCGCCGCCTGCACCCAGACTTCCAGCGGCATCGCGTAGCCGGTCTCCGTCAGGTGGAGGCATTCGAGAGCCCGCCTGGAGTAGGCCTTGAACCCGCAAAAGGCGTCGGTGATCGAGAGGCCGAGCCGCTCGTTGATCTCCGCGGTGATCTCCTCGTTGATCCGCCGCCGGGCTGCTGGGGGCAAGCTGTCGCCGGCGAACCGCCTGAGATACCGGCTGCCGCTGACGATGTCGGCCGGCGGGGCAGGATCGGTCGCCGCCGCGACAAACTCGGGGATCAACTGCGGCTGGTGCTGACCGTCGCAGTCGATCGTGACGAGGCCGTCCCAGGGGCCGGCGAGTGTCTCGCGGAAAGCGGTGGCGAGCGCGGCGCCGTAGCCGGCGTTGACGGCATGCCGCACCACGCGGACGTCGCCTCGGCGGGCGACGCGGTCGGCCAGCAGGTCGGACGTGCCGTCGGTCGAGCCGTCGTCCACGACGAGCACGTCGGCGGTGTGCTTGAGCACCTCGTCGAGCACGCCCTCGACGTGGGCCGCTTCGTTGAACACCGGCAGAGCGGTCAGAAAACGTGCCATGCCACCCCACAGGGTTCGGGAAGGTCGCCGGACCGCCGGCAGCCGCATCACCAAGTATTGGCGCGCGACGGCCGCCGGGCAACGCGCCGGTACGGGCCGCTTTTTTCACCCCTTCGAGCCCCAGCCGTCACAACCAGCCCACGTCACATCCAACCCAGGGGATCCCGTTCGTCGCGGCTGGCCCAGCAGGTGAGGCCGGAGACGGCGGCCGCGAGCCGCTCGGCCAGCACATCCATCGAAAACCGTTCGCTCGCATGGTGGCCCACCGCCACCACCGCCATGCCGGCCGCCTCGGCCTCGGTCGCCTGATGAAGTTTGATCTCGCCGGTAAACAGTGTGTCGCATCCGCCGCGGGCCACCTGCTCGACGCAGTCGCCCCCCGACCCGCAGACGATCCCCACTCGGCCGGCCGGCCGACCGGGGTCGCCGGCGATCTGCACGTGCTGCACGCCAAGGGCCGCCGCCGCCCGCGCGGCGAGGTCGGCCACACGACAGCCCTGCTCGGCCGTGCCGGCGCGGCCGAAGCCCACGAGCGGCACTTCGGCATCGGGCTCGATCGGGGCCACGTGCACGAGGCCGAGCCGTTCCGCGAGTTGGTCGTTGATGCCGCCGGCCGCGGAGTCCCATGCCGTGTGGCTGCTCCAGATGCCCGCCCCCGCGCCGATCACGTCGAGGAGCACCCGTCCCGGCCCGGTGGCCGGCGTGATCCGTGACACGGGCCGAAACGGCAGCGGGTGGTGCGAGACGACCAGATCGGCCCGCTCGCGAACCGCCTCGGCCGCAACCTGCGGGGTGAGCGTCAGGCAGGTCATCACGCGCGAGATCGCGTCCCGACGCGGCGCCACGAGCAAGCCGACCGCGTCCCACGACGCCGCCAGCCGCAGCGGGGCGAGCTGTTCGAGGACGGCGATGACTGCTTCGAGCGTCGGCATGGCGACAGGATACTATGGTGCCTCACCGATCGCGATCCGAACCCTGCGCCGCCCATGAACACATCCCGCATTTCCGTGCCTGCGGTGATGCTCGCCAAAGACCTCCGGCGGGCGCTCCGCCTGGCTCACGATCTGGGCGTGCAGGGCGTGGAGCTCGACGCGCGTCACGGGCTCGATCCCGCGCAGGTCACGCAGACCGGCCTGCGGCAGATTCGCAAGTGGCTCGGCGACGAGGGGGTCGAGGTCTCGGCGATCTCGTTTCGCACCCGCGGTGGATACGGCGACCCTGACAGGCTCGAGGGGCGAATCGCGGCCACCAAGACCGCGCTCAAGCTCGCCCATGACCTCGGGGCTGGGCTCGTGCTCAACCACATCGGCGACATTCCCGCCGAGCAGGCCGGCCCCCAGTGGCAACTCCTCGTCGACGTGCTCAGCGACCTGGCGAACTTCGGCGAGCACGTCGGCGCCACGCTCTGCGCGGAAGCAGGCCGCGCCGCGCCGGCCGATCTCGCCCGGCTGATCGCCGCGCTGCCAGAAGGGGGCCTTGTCTGCGATCTCGTCACCGGGGCATTGGTGGTCCACGGCCATG
>JBBAVQ010000164.1:0-7484 GCA_040397625.1 Pirellulales bacterium
GTGGTGATCGCGATCATCGCCACCCTCATCGGGCTCGTGCTGCCGGCCGTGCAGCAGGCCCGGCAGGCGGCCGCCCGCGCTCAGTGCCAAAGCAACCTGCGGCAGGTCGGCATCGCCCTCTCGTGCTACGCCGATGCCAAGGGAGCCTATCCCTTCGCCTCGGGCAGGCCGCGGCCGGGGACGACATCTCATCTCGATGACAGGCCGGTCGATGGCATCGACTACATCCGGCCGCAGTCGTGGGCCATCTCCATCCTGCCGTACATCGAGGAGGGCGCCTTGGCGGCGATGTACGAGGCCTACTGCCTGGCGTGCCCGCCGGAAACGCAGGAGGACAGCATCGTGGCCGCCACGATCCGGGTCTACAACTCGTGTTCGCGCGCTCCGGGCGGCCTCGACTTTGCGGCCCTCCTCGGCCCCGGGCCGGCGCAGCCCGATCCGGCACGGCGGCTCGACGGGTGGTTCTACGGCTCGGCTCCGACACCGACCGCCTTCAATGGCGTGCTCGTGCCCGAAGGATTGGGCTGGCTCGAGGACAAGGGCATCTACACGACATCCATCCGGCAGAAGCCGACGCGGCTACGAGAGGTCACCGACGGCCTGTCGCACACGCTGCTGGTCGCCGAGTGCAACGACTACACGACTGATGACGGCGCCACCTGGACTCTGCCGCGCTACTCCTGGCCCTACGTCTGCGACGTCGGTCGCTACACGGGATTTGGTGCGGGGCTCGGGCAGTCGCCCCTGGAAACCTCCCTCAAGCCGCGGTCGCGGCTGGGCGGTAACGTGTTCCAGGCTCTGGCCGGCGACGGCAGTGTTCGCCCGATAGCCGAGGACATTTCGGCCGGCCTGCTCCAGGCGATGGTGAGCCGGTCGGGCAGCGAGATCGCCTCGGCGCCCTGACCAGTTACGAGTCGGCTGAGATGCGGGCGGCGATGGCCGCGGCCATTGCGTCCGCCGCGGGCGGATGGAGCCGCAGCCAGAGTTCCGGCTCGACGAGTTCGAGTTCCATCACGGCGAGGCTGCCGTCGTCGAGGCGGACCAGATCGACACGGCCGTAGGCAGGAACCTCGTCGCAGGCCGCCAGCGCCCGCTCGGCAAACGCCACCTGCTCGGCAGACGGCTCCAGGGGGTGAACCGTGCCGCCGTGGTCGTCCTGCACCCGGAAGTCGCCCGCCTTGACCCGCTTCCTCAGGCCATGGGTTACGCGGCCGGCAATCGCAACGAGCGTGTCCTCGCCGGTGGTCACGACATCGCTCACGAACGGTTGCAGAAGAAACGACTCGCAGGCGAGCAGGGGGTCGATCACCCGCTGCACCGCGGCGGCCGTTGAACGATTCACCCGGTAGGTATGCCGGGCTGCCCCCGACACACACGGCTTGATGACCGCCTCCGACCAGCCCGTCTCGCCGAGTAGGTCGGCGAGCGATGCCGGCTGGCCGCGTTCCAGAAACCGCGACGGCACGACCGGCACACCCCGGGCGGCAAGGTCGCGAAGGTAGTGCTTGTCGAGGTTCCAGCGGATGACCGAGGCCGAGTTGCACAGCCGCGTCAGCGGCTCCGCCCGCCCGAGCCATGCCATGAACTCGCCGAAGCGGTCGAAGTAGTCCCAGGTGGTGCGGAACACCGCCGTGCGAAACGCCGACCAGTCGACGTCGTCGCGGGCCCAATCGACCCGGACCGCCGACAGGCCCCGCCGCGAGAGCGCCCCGATGAGCAGGTCGTCGTCGCGAAGGATGTTGCCGAGGTACCAGTCGTCGGCGGCCGCCGAATCGGTGGCGTAGCGGCGCTCGGTGAGCAGCGCGACATCGGCTCTGAGCGGCGCGTCGGAAGTACCGGAAAATGACGCCCTAGCCACGGGCGAGCCGCTTGGTCACGTGCCGCGCCGCACCAGTGGCCGCCGCGGCCGTGGCCGAACCCGCCAGCCACATGGTGGCGCCGGCCACCGCACCGGCCAGGGCGCCCGCAGGCCCCGCTGCCGCACCGCCAGCGGCGAAGGCGAGGCTGGTCGCCGCCAGCCCGGCCGCCTCGCCCGCCTTGCGGCTCTCCTGCTCGGATGCCCCGCGCTGATGAGCGGTCCACTCCGCGGCGAGTGCCGCCGCCTCGCCGACGATCGCGGCAGGGAGCATTGTCTTGAGGCCAACACGCACGGTCGTACCGAGCGCCGTGCGGACGGCAACCCGCTCGGCCGTGCCCACGGCGGCCCGCGCGGAGATCGCGGCCGCGGCCCGCGACACACCCGCGGCGACCCGCCCCATCACGATGTCGACCTGCCGGCTCGTCCGACTACCGGTCGCGCACCAGGTCGCAAAATGCTCGCAGTTGTCGATCACGGGGTCGTAGCCGTCGCGACCCACGTGGGCCAGCGCCCGCTCGGCGATCTCGCTGGGAGAAAACGCGGCCGGGGGTTCGTTCCGCACACGGACGCACCGTCCCTCGGCAAACTCGGCGAGGCCCGTCTGCACCACAAGACCGCCGCCAAACGGGTTGCGAAAGTCGTGCGGCCGGGCATGCACGACCGTGCCGTCACCGAGATCGACGCCGTGATGCAGGTAGGTGACGGTCGAGCCGACGATCCGGTGCTCGACTTCCAGGCGGTCTCCACGTGCCATGCGCAGTCCTCCTCCGGGTTGAATCTACGCTTCTCACCCTCGGGCGGTTCAGTCCAATTGTGAGAATTGCGTTCAAACCGACCAAAACGGTTGTTCGCGACTCCACCCGCCCGTAGGGTGACGCAGGCCTGCGGCCGCTGGACCGGACGCCGCACCCCGGAGCGCTCGCCTGTGGAGATTCTCGATTCGCTCTCGTCGCTGTCGATCCCACAGACGCTGCTGCTGCTCGTGGCGCTCGCGATTGCCTTCGGCTTCGAGTGCATCAACGGCTTCCACGACACCGCCAACGCGGTGGCGACGGTCATCTACACCAAGAGCCTGAAGCCCACGCCGGCCGTCATCTGGTCGGGGCTCTGGAACTTCATCGGCGTGCACGCCGGTGGGATCGGCGTCGCGTTCAGCATCGTCCACCTGCTCCCCGTCGATCTGCTCGTCAACATCAAGACCGGCCGTGGTCTCGCCATGGTCCTCTCGCTGCTGGGAGCCGCGATCATCTGGAACTTCGCCACCTGGTACCGGGGCCTGCCGGCCTCGAGTTCCCATTCGCTGATCGGGTCGATCATGGGGGTGGGCATGATGAATGCCTGGCTGGAGCAGGGCTCTGTCTTCAAGGGAATCAACTGGCACAAGGCATCCGAGGTGGGACTGGCGCTCCTGATCTCCCCGGTGATCGGCTTCGGGCTGGCGGCGGCCCTGCTGCTCGTCGCCAAGCGGCTCATTCCCGCCAAGGAACTCTACGAGCCTCCACACGGAGACCAGCCGCCGCCGTGGTGGATCCGGGCGCTGCTGATCGGCACCTGCACCGGCGTGAGCTTTGCTCACGGCTCCAACGACGGCCAGAAGGGCATGGGGCTGATCATGCTGGTGTTGATCGGGATCGTGCCCGCCGCCTACGCGCTCAACATGCGCACGTCGCCGCAGGGCATCGCCGCCGCGGCGGCCGCAGCCCAGGAACTCGAGGAGCAGCTCGCCGAGCCGCAACTGGCGACGATGATGGCGGCCCTCAAGGAGCGGCACATCGCCACCGCCCGCGTCGAGAGGATCGCCCGGGCTGACGGCGTGGCCGCTGCCGCCGTCATGGAGTCTGATCTCGTGGACGACGTGCTCGATCCCTTCCCCGGCAACGACGTCGTGCTTGCCACGCTCGACCCGCTGCCGCTGGCGCGAGAGGTGCGGGAGAGCCTCGTCGGCCGAGAGAGCTTTGCCGGCATGTCGGCCGACGATCGTTGGACGCTCCGCACCCAGCTCGTCGAACTCGGCGCCGCGGTGCGCACCCTGCTGCATGAGTTCGGCGACACGCTCTCCGACGACCGCCGCAAGGTGCTCAAGGGCCTCGCCGGCAACCTGGCCAAGCCCGTCGAATACGTGCCGGAGTGGGTGGTGATGGGCGTGGCGCTGTGTCTTGGGATCGGCACGATGTTTGGCTGGGAGCGGATCGTGGTGACCGTGGGCGAGAAGATCGGCAAGACGCACCTCACCTACGCCCAGGGAGGTGCGGCCGAACTGGTGGCGGCCTCGACGATCGCCATGGCCGACTCGCTCGGCATGCCGGTCAGCACCACCCACGTGCTCTCCAGCGGCGTGGCCGGCACGATGTGGGCCAACAAGTCGGGCATCCAGCCCGAGACGGTCCGCGAGATCGCCGCCGCCTGGATCCTCACGTTGCCGGCAGCGATGGCACTTTCCGGCGGCTTCTACTGGCTCTCCACGCTCGTCACCGGCTGACGGCCTCAACCTCGGCGATCGCTCGAAGCGGCGTGCGGAGCACGTTCATTGTCACCGTGGCTGCCGACGCTTGTCGTGGAAGAACTGCCAGATGCGTTGGGCGGCCGAAAACGAGCTGATCGGCACAACGTCCTCCCGGCGAGGCTTCGATCCAGGCCACCCGTGCCCGCCCGCCGAATCGACGACGAACTCCGTCACCGCGCCGTCCTGAGTCGCCTCGTGAACGGTCGTGGTCACCGTCCCGCGGGTCTCGATCATGGGGTTGACCCGGGATTTGTTCGCCGCGACCCAGAACTTCACCACCTCGTCCAGCGGCTTGAACGGTGCTCGTTGGGCACGGCGCACGACCGGATTGCGACTCATGCCTCCTTCCAGGGGCACTTCGTCGTCTCTGGCTCCGTTGATGATCAGAATCGGAAGCGGGGCGGACGGCCTGACCTCGAAGGTGAACATGGATGCCACCACCGGAGCCGCCGCGGCAAGCCGCTCCGGCCGCGTGACGGCATAGACGAACGTCATCATGCCGCCGTTCGAGCCACCCGTCATGCAGACCCGGCTCGGGTCGGCCCCATGCTCCCGCACGAGCGTGTCGATCAGCGTGTCGAAATAGGCGATGTCGTCGGCGTCCTGCACCAGCCTGCGCATCAGGAATCCAGTATTCCACGCATGGCGTTCGTCGCCGAACGAGGTTCCTTCCGCATACACCGCCATAAAGCCCTCTGACCTTGCCACCGCGTCGAAGCCGGAAGTAACGCGCATCGAATCGGCGCTCCCCATGCCGCCGTGGAGCACGATCACGGCCGATCTCCTGGATCCATCGGTCGGGGCATTCACCACGATCGCCCGGCGATCCTGCCGTCCGACTGTGAAGGAGATGTCGGCGTCGGGCTTCCGTGGGGGAGACGGGGTGTCGGCCCTCTCCGCAAACGCCTGCCGGTAGAACTCCCAGTTCGTGTCACCGAGGGCTTCGAGCGTGCCGAGCGGGTCGTGGCCCACGCCGGGAAGCACGGTCCACGCGTGCGGGATCCCGAGTCGTTCGAGGTGCTCGTGGAAGTCGCGGTTGTTGGCGAACGTCTCGTCGCGATCCCCGCACACCACCCGCACGAGTGAGCCTCGGGCGATCGCTTCGGCATGCCGCTCGGCGAGGACGCGGGGGCTGACGCTCCTGAAATACTCCGGATCACCTCCGTAGACCCGCTCGAGCACCTCCTCAGCCCGCCGTTTTCCTGCACGCGGCGCGTCGTCGAGAAGATCGGCCTGCAAGGGCCCGCCTCCCATGATGGAAACGCCGCGAAACACGTCGGGGTATGTGAAACCCAGCCTCGCCGCGCCGTAGCCGCCCATGCTGTAGCCATCAAGCAGCCTGCCCTCCCGCGTGGCGATCGTGCGGTAGGAATCGTCGATGTGCGGGACGAGTTCCTTGACGATGATCGTCTCCAGCGGAGCCGAGCCATCTTTCCAATCGACGTACATGCCGTTGGCCAGGCCGTTGACGAACACGACGAGGCACGGGGGCACCGTGCCGGCTTCAATGGCCGCAGCGAAACGAGCGGCGACTTTCGGGATTCCGGGAAGACCTCCCCGCGAACCGTGCAGCCAATACACCACTGGAAATCGCCGCTGAGGGGCGCGGTCGTAGGCGGCCGGCGTATAGAGGTGGTAACTGACGGCGGCCTTCGCGGCGACGCTCTCGAACGTGTGAAACGAGACCCCCGGAGCCGCGATCTCCGGCGTCACCCAGGCATGGCCCGGCGCAGCCTCCTCCGCGGCATGCGCGAGCACGTGCGAGGCAACCGCGAGGGCGATGCCGATCAGGGTGAACGGGTGCGCGTTACGCATGGCTCCCCATTCAACGGACAGGACGGTCGGCGGTTTCGCAGGCTTCGCCGCGCCGCCGTTTCCTCCCCCACTCCCCGACCGACGGCTCAACACCGGAGCCCTCTGGACAGCCGGCTTCCGAGACTCGATCACCATGGAGAGGGCCGGCTCACGGCATGATCACGCCCGCGATGGCCGCCGAGAGGGCGTTGGCCAGCGTGCTGATCACGAGCATCTTGAGGCCCAACTGCGCCAGGTCGGCCCGCCGCTCGGGAATCAGAGCGCCGATGCCGCCAAGCTGGATGCCGATGCTCGAGATGTTGGCAAAGCTGCACATCGCGATCGTCGCCAGGGAAAACGCCTTGGGTGTGAGTGTGTCCTTCAGCTTCCCGAGGTCGAAGTAGGCGATCATCTCGTTGAGCACCGTCCGCGTGCCGAGCAGGCCCCCGATCGTCTGACAGTCCTGCGAGGGCACGCCGATCAGCCAGGCGAACGGCGCGAACACCAGCGAAAGCAGCCACTGGAGCGACAGGTCGGGATGGCCAAAGAGGCCGCCGAGCCAGCCGAGCGCGAGGTTCGCAAGCGCCACCAGCGCGATGAACGAGATCAGCACCGCCCCCACGTTGGCGGCCAGCATCATCCCCTCGCGGGTGCCGCGGGCGGCCGCATCGAGCACATTGGAGTCGAGACGCTCGTTCGACACCTTCAGGGTGCCGAGCGTCTCCGGATCGCCCATCTCAGGCACAAACATCTTCGTGAGAAAGATCGTGGCCGGAAAGCTCATCAGGATCGCGGTCAACAGATCGCGGAGGTCGCAGCCGGCCGCCTTGTAGGCCCCGAGAATGCCCCCCGACACGAGGCCCATGCCGCTGACCATCACCACGGCGAGTTCCGACCGCGTGAGCCGGGGGAGATACGGACGGATCACCAGCGGAGCCTCCGTCTGGCCGAGGAAGATCGAGGCGGCGGCGTTGAGCGTTTCGGCGCCGCTCGACCCGAGGATCTTCGCAGTCACCCAGGCGAAGGCCCGCACGATCACCTGCATGATCCCGAGGTGGTAGAGCACGGCGAAGAGCGCTGCCACGAACACGATCGTGGGCAGCACCCGGAAGGCAAAGACGAAACCCGTGGGCCCCGCCGGATCGGCGAGCTTGTCACCGAACACGAACCGGGCTCCGGCGTCGGAGCAGGCGAGGACCGTGTCGACCCATTTGGCCGCCGACTCCAGGACCTGCTGGCCCGTGGTGGACCGCAGCAGGACGAACCCAAGCACGACCTGCATCGCCAGCCCGCCGATCACCATCCGCGGCGAGATCTTGCGGCGGTTCT
>JBBAVQ010000165.1:0-7460 GCA_040397625.1 Pirellulales bacterium
CGCGGCACCGGCGTCGACGGCAGCGGCGGCGGCGGCGGCGGCGGGGCCGCCGGCCAGGCCGGCAACGGCAGCGTCGCGGGCAACGGCGGCAGCGGAACCGGCAACCGTTCTGGCAACGGTGGCGCTGGCGGAAACGGCGGCGTCGCCGGCTATGGGGGCGCCGGCGGTATCGGCGGTAACGGCGGCGGCGCTCGCGGCACCGGCGGCGTCGGCGGCACCGGCGGCGCGGGCGCAGCCGCTGGTGCCGGAGCACGGGGGGGATTCGGCAGGCCCGATGGATCCGATGGCGCCACGCCTGCACCGGGCGGTGGCGGATTCGGCGGCGCCGGTGGCGCGGGCGGACCCAACGGCGACGGCGGGGCCGGTGGCCCCGGCGGGGTGACAGTCCCCAGCGGCCGCAGCGGCGCCGGCGGCACCGGCGGCCCGGGAGGTGCCCTCAGCGGCAACGGCGGCAACGGCGGGGCGGGCGGAGGCGGTCTCAACGGCAGCGTCGCGGGCAACGGCGGCGCCGGCGGCAACGCCGGACGAAACGGCGTTGGCGGCCACGGCGGAATCGGGGGCGCTGGCTCGCTCAGCATCGGCGTCGGAACACCCGGGTTCGTGGGCGGCAACGGTGGCGCCGGCGGGCGGGGCGGAACCATCTCCGGCAACGGCGGAGTCGGTGGGGCCGGCGGGGCCGGCGGCAACGGCATCGACGGCCTTCAAGGTGTCGGCCCTAACCTGGTCGGCGGCCCCGGCGGGGCCGGTGGCGCCGGTGGAAACGGCGGTCCGGGTGGAGCAGCCCCCGCCGGTGTCGGAGGGACAGGGGGCGATGCCGGCCGCGGCGGCAACGGCGGCGAAGGCGCCGAAGGCCGGACCCTCGTGCGCAACGGCCGCTTGGAAGGGCCCGGCGGCAACGGCGGCGACGGCGGCCGCGGGGGTGACCCCGGTCTGATCGGGGCCGGCGGGGCCGGCTCAAACCCTGGAAACACCGGGCCACCCGGCGCTCTGCCGGGTGCCCCGTCCGGGAACGGCGGCAACGGCGGCAACGGCGGGCCCGGGGTTACCTTTCTCAATGGCGTGCCCGGCAACGGCGGCAACGGCGGCAACGGGGGAACCGGCGGCCGTTTGGGCAACGGTGGCGCTGGCGGCGGGGGCGGAGAATCGAGGTGGTTCAACGGCGGCAACGGCGGCAACGGCGGCAACGGCGGCGCGTTGGGCGGAACCGGCGGCCAGGGCGGCACGGGCGGTCTAGCTTATTCGGCCGCCGGCACGCCCGGCACCAACGGCCGGAACGGATTGACCTTTGCGTGACCGTACGCCCGGAGGAAATCGGGGACGGGAGCGATTTTTGGTAGCCGGAGGAAATCGGGGACGGGAGCGATTTTCGGTAGCCGTGAAAAACCGCTCCCGTCCCGGATTTTCCGCGGGTGGCTAAACTCGGTGGCATGACGGGGAGACAGTTCTACGACTGGCAGACAGCGGGTGGCGCCGACGACGTGATGCGGATGGTCGATGCGTTGGAACGGGCGGAACTGCGATGGTGCTCCATCGGGGGCATTGCGGTGAACCACTGGGCCGCCGAACCGATGGTGACCCGCGACGTTGATTTTGTCGTCGCCATCGACGAGATCGACCGAGCCGTGGCGGTGCTCGAAGCCGTAGGTTTCAAGGCCGATCATCACGAATGGTCGGTGAACTTCCGTGGCCGGTCGCAGGTGAGCCTGCAGTTGAGCACAGAAGACTTTTACCGCGATTTCACGTCACGAGCCGTGCCCGCAGATGTCCACGGGATCCTGCTGCGGGTGGCATCGCTCGACGACACGCTGGCCGGAAAGATCAAGGCTTGGCGAACGCCCGAGCGGCGGCCGAGTAAGGCGATCAAGGATCTCGGCGACATCGCCCGGCTGATCGAGGCTCACCCTGAACTCACGGCGTCACTGCCAGCAGACGTGAGCCACGCGCTCAGTCGGTGAGGGGGAGAGGTGCCAGCCACTACGTGCTGCCGCGACACAAGGCCGCCAACTGGGCCGTTACGGCGCTGGCGAACAGGGGGTGTCTCCGCAAAAGCGCGATCAACCGCTCGCACGGTGGCGGTGTGGGAAGGCTTGCGACCACTCCATCACGGGCCAGCGGCGCAGGGGCGCACCTGCGTCCTTCTCATCGACGGTTCGTCAGCCGCACACGCTCGTCAAAGTGCCGTTGACCGTCCTATCCTTTGGAATCACGTCTGCTGGTTTGATTCAGGCTCGCTTGCGTCGCCGCCACATCGAGTATCCGCCGCAGGCAAGCCCACCCGCTGCCATCACCCACGTCGATGGCTCTGGCACGATAACCGTACTTGCGAGACGAAAACCGATGAAGTCTTGCTCGTCCGACGTGACGGCCGTGAGCCTGCCGGCGGACGACACGCTGAGCGCGAAGTCGTTCCATTCGCCGCCCCGGAGCCCACGAGACGAGCCGGCGGCACCCGTGAGGTCGTTCCACTGATACACGTTCCCGCTCTGGTCGAACGAGCCGTAGAAACTCCCGCTCGCCGAGAACGCTCCCGCGTCCGTGAGATAGTTTTGGATTACCGAAAAACTTCCCGACTGCGTCACCGAATACCCGCTGCCGGTGTAGTAGTTCGCCTGATTGGACCCGCTGCCGATGACGTTGCCCGGGGCCGTGTCGCTCTGCGTGGCGTAGGTGTAGTAGCCGCCAGAGCCGGAGTTCAAAAGCGGCGAGTAATAGGCCGCCTTGTACCACTCGCTCTCAATCGGGATGAAAAACGTCGGTACAGCACTCGTATTCGGGTTCACTACGTTCTTGGCCGGAGCAGTGCCGCTCGTCGCCCCGTTGAGGTCGTAGGCACCGTTCTCGGTCGTCGTGCTGCTCTGGGCCCCCGTCGGCTGGCCGTTCGCCATCCAGTTGGCAAAGCGTGCCGAATCGAACCAGCTCACGTACGTGATCGGGCGGTTGGCACTGTTGCCGCCGTTGTTGATCACGCTGTAGGTGTACGAGCCTGAAGAGCCGGTCTGTGCAATGCCCGCCACGTTGAGGTCGGTTGCCATGCTGGCGTTGTAGAGCGAGTAGGTGTCGGTCGCGGCCACGGCATTCAGGAACTCCGCGTACTGACCAATCGTCACGTCGTACGTGCCGATCGCGTAGGCGTACGCCACGCCGCCGTAAAGATTCCCGGTAGCCGGGTCGTTGGCGTTGCCGGCGTTTCCCACTGGCACAAGGTCATACGTGACGGCATGAGCAGGAGCGGCCGGCACTCCAAGCAGGGCCGCCACACCAACGGCAACGATGACGCGTGACAGACGGGCGGAAGACATCACGAGCAAACTCCTTGCATGGCAATCAGGAACCGGTACTTACGCGATCGGTTCTACAGCCACCTCGCTCGTCCCGAAGCCACAAAACCCGAAATGTGACGAATCGGGCATGGGCAGGGACGAATCGGGCGCGCTTGGGACGAATCGGGCAGATGGAGGGACGAATCCGCCGCGATAGGTGCGAACAACCCCACGCCCACTCCCGTCCCTGCCACGCCAAGCGGACAGGGACGATCCCTCGGCAGGGCAACCCTGATGATAGAACCTGGTTCCATCCACGGTGGCAGGTCATTCGTTGACGCCCCCCACTGGAAGCCCTAGGATCTGCGGAACCTTCGCGGGTCATCTGGCCGCGAGAGCGAGATAGGCCAACTTCTGGACCCGCTACTGCACGCACCCGTCACCGCTGTCTGCTCGACACGCTGACCTTCTTTTGCGGCAGTGCTATTGGCTCGCCATCGAGTTTGCTCTGTGGCTGGGCGTGCGCTTTTGAAGGTCTGCGCTTGGGCAGTTCGTTTGTGTGATGGGTCGCGCGCTTGGAGATATTTCTATGTGCCGATCGAACTGGATGATTTTCCGTGGTGCTCTTGGGCTTGCCGCTCTGGTCGCGATGGGTGTGCCGGTGCCGCCGCTCCGAGCCGATACGACTTTCAACAGCGGCGATACGACGGTCAGTACAGGAACCGATTTCGGCAGTACGCTCACGGTTGCTTCAACCGGAACCGCCACACTGAAACTCGAGGGCGGGGCGTACGCCACGAATGGATCGTGTTATGTCGGCTCGGCCGCCAATAGTTTTGGCACAGCCACGGCGTCAGGCGGGACGTGGGTCACGAGCAACGATCTCTACGTCGGCTATGACGGACGCGGACGGCTGGAAGTGAAGGGCGGACTCGTCACCAACGTGAACGCCAACGTCGGTTTCAACGCCGGAGGCACTGGGCTTGCACTGGTGCAGAGTGGAACATGGGCGACCAGCGATTTTCTCGTCGTGGGTAAATCGGGTACAGGCCAACTCTTTGTCACCGGCGGTCTTGCCACCAGCCGAGTGGGCGTACTCGGATACGAGTCCGGTGGCCTGGGAACGGCCACGGTATCCTTCGGAACCTGGGCCAACAGCAGCTTTCTCAGCGTGGGTTATATCGGTGACGGCGCACTCAACGTGACGGGCGGCAGAGTCACCACACCAAACGCGTATCTTGGCGACGGCAGCGGTGTGGGGACCGCCACGGTGTCGAGCGGCACGTGGGACACGAGTGCCGGCCTCTTTGTGGGCTACTTCGGCACCGGCACACTGAGCATGACCGGCGGCCGAGTCACCAATACGAACGCCTCCATCGGCACCTACGCCGGCAGTAACGGCTCCGCCGCCGTGTCCGGTGGCACGTGGGCCAGCAGCGGCGATCTTGCCGTCGGGCCTTCCGGCACCGGGACGCTCACCATGACAGGTGGCCTTGTGTCGGTAGCCGGCACGCTCTCGAAGGGTGCCGATGGCACGATCAACCTCAACCCGGGCGGCACGCTCCAGATCGGCACCGGCGGTTCGTCCGGCGTGCTTCTCGGTGGCACGGGCGGGCTCACCAACAACGGCACCCTCATCTTCAATCGTTTTGACGCCTCGACCTATTCGGGCATCATCAGCGGGACGGGCGTTATCATGAAGCAAGGCGCCGGCACACTGACGCTTTCGGGTGTGAGCATTTCACCCAGTGCTGTCGTCATGGATCGTGGCCTGACGGTGCAGGCGGGAACGCTTGAGATTCTTGGTTCAGGCACTGGCTCCCTCTATGTCGGCAACAGCGGCACCGGCACTCTCAGCGTGAGTGGCGGTACGGTCACCAACGCGACGTGTTATCTAGGCGCCGAGAGCAGCAGCGTCGGCGCCGCGACCATCTCGAGTGGTACGTGGACGAACAGCGAAAACTTGGTCGTCGGACGCTCGGGCATCGGCACGCTCACGATCACAGGCGGACTCGTGACTGTTGGCGGCACGCTTTCGAACGGCCCCTACGGCACCATCGACCTTAAGCCGGGCGGCGCGATCCAGATCGGCATGGGAAGTACGACAGGCGTTTTGGATGTGTCGTCGCTTGTGAATAACGGCACGCTTACTTTCAACCGCCCGGATGCCATCACGATCAGCACGGCCTCAGCCGTCAGCGGGACTGGCACCATTCAGAACGCCGGCATCGGTAGCACCACGCTCATCGGCGAAACGTACACCAATGGCCTCGCTGCGACCGCGGGCCGGCTCATCGTGGGAAGCACCGCGAGCGTCAACGGATTTTCGACGACCGGCAGCCTTGCGGCGGCTTCTGGGGCAATGCTGGAACTGAAATCGAAGGGCCTCGCCTATGTGAACGGCTTATCAACACTCACGGGCGGCACGATTCGCGCTGCCAACGGCATTTCCCTCGGCGCTGGGGCGAACGTCATTGGAGCAGGGGTGATCTCGGGACGTGTGGCCGCTGTGCCGGGCTCACGAGTGGAAGCCAGCGGTGGTCGACTCACGCTCGGTGACGCAGCGTCATACAGTGGCATCTATTCCGACGGCGAACTCTACACCAACGCAAACGAAGTCGAACTGCTGGACCGTAACCTGGCCGTCCTCGGGTCACTCACGCAACTCGGCGCCAGCTCCTCAGGTGGCACGCTCCGGGCGGCAAACGGGATGCTGCTTGAGCAGGGCAAGAACCTCGTCGGTCGCGGCACGGTCTATGGCAACTTCGTCAATCAGGGAGATGTCTACGGCGATGGCTCTACAACCGGGCAGAAGATCGTTTTTGCTGCGGGTTCTACCGTGTCGGGCATCGGCTCCTTCGAGAACGTGGTGTTCGATGGCACCTACTCTCCCGGCAACTCTCCAGCGATCACCAGCCTCAACAATGGCGAGTTTTCGGCCGCTTCATCGCTCGTCATCGAACTGGGCGGCACTCAGCCCGGCACCCAATACGACCGCGTGGCTGATTCTGGTTCCCTGGCCTTGCTCGGTGGCACGCTCGATGTTGTCCTCTACAACGGCTTCGTACCCTCGTATGGCGATAGTTTTGAGGTTCTCCAGTACGGGCAACTCTCGGGCGACTTCGGGACCGTGAACTATCCAGCATTGAGCGGCGGCCTCTCGTGGGAGCGGACCACATCGGCCATGGCGATGTCGATCACAGTCGTCCCCGAACCCTCCACCTATGCCCTCTCAGCGCTCGCCACTGCGGGCCTTGCCAGCCTGATGCGGTGGCGAATGCGGCGAAATAGAAAAAGCGAAGTCTAAAGCGACGCACCCGGCACCACTCAACTCACGCAAGGCAAGGCATCTTCGTCACGGCCGTCCCCGAACCATCGACGTGGGTAATGGGTACTACTGGAATCACTATGGTTGGTTTGCGTCAGGCCCGCTTGCGACGGCGGAACATCGAGTAGCCGCCGCAGGCCAGGCCGGCGAGGGCCATGACTAAGGTGGAGGGCTCGGGAACTGTCACGACCGACATGCCCGTAAGTTGGAGATCTCCGAACGCCGTGTCTGAGTTGCCATTACCGACGAGTTGCCACTGGTCGACCACGCTGCTCTGCAATGGCGATAGCGAGGCCTCGATCGTGTTGGGGCCGTTCGCGAACTGGTCGTACGTGAAAGTCGCTCTCGTTACGAGACTGCCGTTGCCGAGGAGATCAATGAGAAAGGAGCCGGAATCGCCCGTGGGAACCCAACTCGCAGTGAGCCGCAACGACGTGCCGCCTGTGATATCGATTGCCGGAACGAGGCCGAGGTGCTGCAAGTAGTCGGAGGACGTGTTGCTCCCCGCCACCGTCAACGTTCGCTGGGCTGACGTCCAGACCCAATCTCCGCCTTGAGCTGCGATCGCACCGGACGTGAAGTCTGAGATAAACACCGTTCCCGCGTGGGACCGGCCTGCCGTCAATACGGCCAGGGTGGCGACGATGGCGAGGCATCGCCCGACCATAAGCCGCAGAGCCATCTCATAGCCCGTTGCTGTGCCGAGGAGAATCAGTTTGGCGGGCGCTGTCATTCGCATGATGGAAGGCTCCTGGAGGTGGCGAGTGCTTGCATTGTGGAATCCGGATGAGGGCGTGCAATGATCTCTCCCAAATAAGGGACGAATCGGGCACGGGCAGGGACGAATCGGGCAAATCGAGGGACGAATCCGC
>JBBAVQ010000166.1:0-7417 GCA_040397625.1 Pirellulales bacterium
GCGACGTCGCCGCAGGACACCAGGCGTGCGCGGAGCACCGGCCCGACGTGCTGATTCTCGATCTCGCCCTGCCCGACGGCGACGGTCTCGACGTGGCGCAGACGTTCCTCGAGGCCAGCCCGCACGGCCGCGTGCTGGTGGTCACCGGCCAGGCCAGCGACTTTGTCTGCCCCGCATGGCTCAACGACAACCTCCAGGCCGTGATCAGCAAGAACGACGCGTTCGCCGCGGTCCGACGTGAACTTGACGAGCTCACTGGCACGACGAAGCTGGTGCTGGCCGGCGACGTGGCGGTCGAGTCGCTCTCGGCGCGGGAAGCGGAGATCTTCGGGCTGATCGGCGACGGCCTCTCCACCCGCGCGATCGCGGAGCGTCTCGGGCTCTCCGAGCACACCGTGCAGACCCATCGGAAGCGGATCGCGCTGAAGCTCAATACCAGCGGCGACGAGACGATGCGGCAGGCGATCGCCCACCGCATCAAGTGTTCCCAGGGCGCCACACGCTGACCCCATGGCTTGCGAGCGACGGCAGATGTGGCTGGGCAGCGACGACCTGAGGCTCGTCCGGCACGCGGTCGTGGCGATTCTGACGCTGGCCACCGGCCTCTGCTGCGAGGCCGGCGATGAGGCGACGATTTCCATCACGCCGATCGCCGAGATCCGCTCGCTGTCCACCGCCGACCTCGCTCGTAATCCGCCGGTGAGGATTCGCGGCGTCGTGACACGGGTGCGGCAGAGTTCGCTCTTCGTGCAGGATGAATCGGCCGGGATCTACGTGAACATCGCGAGGTCGGTCGCCCGCGACGTGATGCCGCGTGACGTCGCGCGGCCTGTTGTGCCACTGGGCAGTGAGGTCGAGATCGACGGCGTGGCCGATCCGGGCGGGTACTCGCCGATCATCCTGCCGCGATCGCTCTCCGTGCTCGGGCCGAAGCCGTTGCCCGGACCCCGGCCGTTTGACCCCGACGCTTTCTTCGAGGGCGTCGCCGACAGCCAGTTCGTCGAGGCCACCGGGATCGTCGAGGACGTGGTGGAGCAGCCCGACCACTGGCGGCTTTCGCTCGACCACCACTCGCGGCCGTTTCTCGCCAGCATCATGAAGACCGCGATCGAGTCCGATCCGCGGGACCTCGTCAATGCCACGGTGCGGGTGCGGGGGCCCACGTCGTCGATCTCGAACACCCGGGGTGAGTTTCTTCTCCCATGGGTGTTTGTGGAACAGCCCGACTGGATCGAGATCGTCACGCCGCGGCCGGGGCCGCCCTTTGAGAGCCCGAAGGTGCCGCTGGAGAACCTGTCGCGGTTCCACGCCTCGGCCCGCCAGGGCGGCATGGTGCGGACCGAGGGCACGGTGATCCATGTCGTGAACGACGACGCTGCCGGCAGGGAGATCTACCTTCAGGACGGCGCCAGCGGCCTCCGGGTGACGACCCGCTCCACCGAGGGCGTGGCGGTGGGGGACCGGCTGGAGGTGGTCGGGTTCGTTCGCCGCGACGGGCATGTCGCCGGACTCGCACACGCCGTCGTCCGTAGGCTCTCCGCCGGACCGCCGCCCGCGCCGATCGCCGTCACGCCGGAGCGGATCGAGGCCGTGAACATGGACGCCGTGAAGGCTTCGGTGAACGCGACCCCGGGCGACTACAACGGCTGCCTGGTCCGGTTTCCGGCGCGGCTCGTCGATTTTCAGGCCGAGAAACACTGGGGCACGCTCGTGCTGTCTACCGGCAGCACCACGGTGACCGCCGAGGTGATGCCCGAGGCGTTTGGCCGCATTCGCGAGCTGCCGCCCGGCTGCGAGGTCGCCGTCACGGGCATCACGCGGATTGACTGGGATCTCGATCCGCTCGACTGGCCCCGGCGGTCGCCACGGCGTCTCGCGCTCGTCGTCCGCTCGGCAGACGACGTGGTCTTGCTCAGGAGGCCGTCGCCGTGGACCGCCGGCCGCCTGGCGATGCTGCTCGGCACCACGCTCGCGGCACTGGCCCTCACGGGAGGATGGGTTTGGTCGCTGCGGCGGCGACGGGAGGAACTTGAGGGACTGGTGCGGGATCGAACGCACGAGCTCGTGGCAGCTCGGAATCGGGAGAAGCAGGTCGAGGAACAGACTCGGCTCACGCTCCAGCAGAAGCTCAGGGCGAGCCTCGCCGCTTCGGCGGTGGCCCACGAGATCAACCAGCCGCTGTCGCGGATACTGCTCACGAGCCGGCTCGAACTCGACGGTGGCGGTGACGGCCGCGAGGCCCTCAAGACGATCGTGGCCGACGCGGATCGTGTGGTGACCACGATCGAGAAGATGAAGGTGCTGCTGCGGAACGTGGAGACGCAGCACGAGGAGATCGACCTGGCGCAGGTGGTGCGGAGCAGTCTCTTTCAGGTGAAGAGCCTCGCCGCATCCAGTGGCGTGACGATCCGTCACGCGAGCCCGCCGGCGGGCTGCCGGATCCAAGGCGACGCGGTGCAACTGCAACTCGCGATCACGAATCTGCTCCGCAACGCCATCGAGGCGATCGTGGCGGCGGGTGCCACGACCCGCGACGTGGAGGTGGCGGTGCATCACGCCGCAGAGGGCGTGGTGCTCACGGTGGGCGACAGCGGCCCGGGCTGGCCGGGCGGGAGCCTCGACGATGCGCTCGTGTCGTCCTCGAAGCCGCAGGGAACGGGCGTGGGCCTGTTCGTGGTCCGCACGGCGGTGGAGAACCATCAGGGCACGATCACGGTTGGCCGCTCGATTCTTGGCGGCGCGGAGTTCCGGATCGTGCTGCCGCCCGGGCCGGAGGGCCGGGGCGTTCGGGAGGCGGGCAGTCGTGGGTAGACTCGCCGCTTCGAGGACGCACACCACGCATGAAGACCCAGTCAGCCGCCACCGGCACGCTCAAGATCGGCGACCAGTGGAACGCGATCACGATCATCGCCCACTCGCAGACGCATCCGCTCAAGGCGATCTGCGAGTTCACGGAAAATGCGATCGATGCCGGGGCGACGCACGTGCGGATCTCCCGCCGTCGCGCCCAGGGCAAGACCTACCTTGAGGTCGCCGACGACGGCCGGGGCGTGGCGTCTGACGAGTCCGGCGAGCCTGACTTCGAGCGGATTGCGACACACCTCTGCGACTCGATGAAGCGGCACCTCGACGCCGCCCAGCGGCGGGGCGTGCACGGCGAGTTTGGCATCGGCCTGCTCTCCTTCTGGAGCCTCGGCGAGGAGTTGCGGATGGTGTCGGGCGGCGCCCGCGGTCTCCGCGAACTGCGGCTCGTCCGTGGTGAGCGACGCTACGAGATCCGCCCCGTGAAGAGTCGCCTGGTGACCGGCGGCACGCGGGTGATCGTCGGCCCGCTCCTCGAGGCGACGAAGAACCTCGTCACCGGCGAGAAGGTCGCTCGCTACCTCTCGGCCGAGCTCCGCGACCGCATCCGTCGGTCGGGCGCCACGATCGAGGTGATCGACAGCGTCTCCCGCAAGCAACTCCCAGTGGTGCCTCGGGAATTCGACGGCGACCGTCTGGAGATCCCGCGCCGCTATCCGACGCCGCTGGGCGACATCAACGTCGAGGTGTACGTCCGTGGCGAGCAGGCCACGGGCGAGCCCGGCATCGCCGTGTGCAAGGACGGCACCCGCGTGCTCAAGGACGTCACCGAACTCCTGCCCTTCCAGCACTCCCCCTGGACCGATCGGCGGCTGGAGGGGCTCATCGACTTCGAGCCGCTCACGCTCGCCCCGGGCACCCGCTCGGGCATCGTGCCCGACGCTGCGCTCGACGCCCTCGTCGAGGCTGCGGCCGCGATCGAGGAAGACATCCGCGAGGCGATGGCTTCTAGGGAGCAGGCCGAGGCCGAGCGGGCGAGCCGGCAACTGCTCAAGCAGGTTCACAAGGCATTTGCCTCGGCGCTCGCCGACCTCCCCGCTGAGGAATACCTGTTCTTCGACATCCCAAAGGCGGCGCCGGCGCTCCAGGGCCGGCCCGGCGTGGCGGGCGAACTGCCTGCGGAGGGTGACGGCCGCTCGCGAAAGGCCGGGAGTTCGACCCCGCGGCCGCTGCTGGCAGCCGACCCCGGGCCACTCGCCGCGGTGCGGATCTCGCCGCGAACGCCGCGGCGGCAGCCGGGCGACTCCTGCCTCTTCTCGGCGACGGCCCGCGATGCCGTGGATATTCCGCTCGCCGGTGGCGTGCTCTTCACGTGGCGAATCCTGGCGGGCTCGGCGGCGATCGCGACCGACGGTTCGTCGTGCCGTGTGGCTTCGTCGTCGGCGGGCGTGGTGACGGTGGGCGTGATCGCGCGGCAGGGGGAGATCGAGGTCACCGATCAGGTCGAGCTCAAGTTCGTGGATGATCCGCTGGCCGACGCCGCTGGTGGCCGCGGCCTGCCCGGCTATCGCCTCGAGGCGGAGCACGGCCAGCCCTGGCGGAGCCGCTACGACTCCACCAAGAACGAGATCGTGATCAACTCGGCGCACCGCGACTTCCTCGCGAGCCGGACCGCGGCGGCCAGGCACCGCCGCTACATCGGCAAGCTCTATGCGAAGGAGGTCGTGCTCACGAACTTCCCGCACGAGTCGCCCGCCGAGGTGATGGAGCGGTTGATCGAGGTCACGCTCCGCACCGAAGACGCGCTCTGAGCGGAGCAGGTCGGCAGGGGCGGCACAGGTTGAAAACCTGTGCTACGACGTAGCCGCAGGTTTTCAACCTGCGGGAACTGAGGCACAGGTTGAAAACCTGTGCTACGAGAGGCACTCGCCGTAGCCTTACTGCTGACGTGGAGTCAGGAAGCCCAATCGCGTAAGCGATGGGGGCGCGGCCAAGAGAGACGCAGCCGCACGCTGGAGACCTGCGGGAAACAAGGCACAGGTTGAAAACCTGTGCTACGGACGCGCTACGAATGGCCCGGCTTCGAGCCGTCGCCGGCGATCTCGCTGCCGTCCCGCCGCTCCGGGAAGGCGAGCGACGCGGCCACGCTCGCGCCGATCAGGCCCACGATGATCAACAGCGACACCGCGGGATGCACGAGGTGCCCCTTGGCGTGGGCGTCCCAGCCTCCCTGCGTTGCCAGCCACTCGTTGTGGCGGGCCGCCTCGGCGATCATCTTGCAGCCCACAAACACCAGCACCGCCGAGAGGCCGTAGTTGAGGAACCGGAACAGGTCCATCACACCGGCCAGCAGGAAGTAGAGCGCCCGCAGGCCGAGGATCGCGAACACGTTCGAGGTGAAGGCGATGAACCGCATGTAGTGGGTGCCGGGCGAGACCACGCCGAGGATCGCCGGCACGCTGTCCACGGCGAACAGCACGTCGGTGCTCTCCACGACGAGTAGCACGAGGAACAGCGGCGTGGCGAGGAGTTTGCCGTTCTCGCGAACGAAGAACCGGTCGCCCGCCTGTTCCTTGGAGACGGGGATGAACCGACGGAAGAAGCGGATCATCGCGTTCTCCCCCGGCTCGTGATCGCCGCCCCCAAACGCGAGCTTGATGCCCGTGTAGACGAGGAAGCCGCCAAACAACCACATCACCCACTTGTAGCGCTCGACGAGTTCGGCCCCGAGGAGCACGAACGTGAGCCGCATGATCACGGCGCCGAGGATGCCCCAGAAGAGCACGCGGTACTGGTACTTCAGCGGCACGCCGAAGTAGGCGAACACCACCGCGAACACGAACACGTTGTCCATCGACAACGACCACTCGACGAGGTAGCCGGTGAGAAACTCGATCGCCGGCTTGCCGCCGAGCCACCACCAGACGAGGCCGTTGAAGGCGAGGGCCAGGGCCGACCAGAAGATCGTCCAGAAGGCGCTCTCACGGAGTGACGGCTCGTGCGACTTCTTGTGGAAGACGGTGAGGTCGAGGACCAGCATCACCGTCACGAAGATCGCGAAGGCGATCCAGTGGTTGATCGTGATCTGGCCGTCGAGAGCGGGGGCGGCGTCAGCGAGCAGGAACACAGGTGGATCCCGGGGAGGGGGGCGGCAGGGGGCGATCGATCGGCGGGCGGACGGAATGGTAGCAATTTAGGCGGCGGCCGGCCCCCCCAACCCTCCCGACCTGCCCCGTCGGCACGCTCACAAGCGATTTTTTTGCGGGTGGTGGTCCGGCGCGCCGCGAGCAACGTACGGTCTTCATGCCGTGGGTGGTGGACCCGCGGTGGGCCCGGCTGGGTCGCGGACCTTAGGCATGCGTCGCTCGGGTGTGGCGACATTCGCCCCGGATCATCTCCGGGGCACGGCCGTCTTTCCGCGACCCGCCGGCATGGGCCCAGTGCTTGGGCCTGGTGTGTGGGCCCAGTGCATGGGCCTCCTGCGCGGGCTCAGTTCACTCGTCGTCGTCCGGCTCCGTGGCCCCGGTCGCTGCCACGAAGCTCGTCGTCATTGCGGCGAACACGGGCGAGATCTCTTCCCACTCGCGGTCTTCGGCCTGGCAGACGATCAGGTAAATGCCGTCGGGCGTTTCGAGCGTCCGCACCTGCGCCGTATTGGTGAGGTCGAGGCAGTAGAAGTTCATGTCGAAGCCGGGAAGCGTTTTGCCGCCCACGTCGTCGCTGGCCGCCTCGCTGTCGAGATCCTGATACTCCTTCTTCATCTGGACAACGACCGCGGCGGAGAGTTCCCGGGGATCGCCCCCCGGAGCATGGCCGCTCACCGACCAGAAGCCGCCGCCGGGGGCGTAGACCGTCACGGTCGCATACCGGTCGGCGGAGTCGTCGGTGTCCACCGACCAGTTGTCGGGATAATCGAAGGCGAGTCCGAAGCGGTTGAAGTGCATGGCGGTTTAGGGGGCCGATGGGATCACAAGGGCGATTTTTCCGCGAGTGTAGCCGTTTCCAGGATCGGTGAACGGATCGGCGAGCGGTCTGGACTCGCGGCTGCGGCCGCCGCTACCGTCCCACCTCCCGTCGGGCCGGTGCCCGGCGGGGACACCCCCGGTGTTTTCGCAGCGCATGGCACAGCCATCCGGCGCGGCGGCGGCCCTCCGTCGTCCCCTCGCCGCCCACATCCTCGACTTCGCGATCCCCGCGGCCATCCTCCTGGCCATGCTGGTGGTGCTCGCGCCCGTGCCGGCACCGCTGGTGGACGTGTTATTGGCGGTGAACCTCACGGTGTCGGTGCTGGCCCTGCTCGGGGCGCTCGCGGCCCGCACGCCTCTCGACATGAGCGTGTTTCCCACGTTCCTGCTCGGGATCACTCTCGTGCGGCTCGTGCTCAACATCGCCACGACCCGGCTGATCCTCTCTCGCGCCGCCCTCGACGGGACCGCCGCGGCGGGCGAGGTGGTGGAGGCCTTCGGTGAGTTTGTCGCCGCCAACAACCTCGTGGTCGGTGCGGTGATCTTCGCGATCATCGCGATCGTGCAGTTCGTGGTGATCACCGCCGGCTCCACACGGACGAGCGAGGTGGCCGCCCGATTCGCGCTCGACGGCCTGCCGGGCCGGCAGA
>JBBAVQ010000167.1:0-2071 GCA_040397625.1 Pirellulales bacterium
CGAGGACCGCGTAGCCCTCCCGCTGGTCGGCGGGCGAGAAGGGATGCACGCTCGCAAACTCGGGCCAGGTTATCGGGATCATCTCGCTGGTGGCGTTGAGCTTCATGGTGCAGCTGCCGAGCGGGATCATGCCGCGGTCGAGCGCGAGATCCTTGTCGGAGAGCGAGCGGATGTAGCGGAGCATCGCCGTCTCGCTGGCGTGGCTCGTGAACACCGGATGCGTGAGGAAGGGGCTCGTGCGGGCGAGGCCGGCAGGAAGCCGCGGCATGGCCGCCTCGAACGACTCGACCGTGGGCAGTGCCGCCCCCGGTGCCGCAAACACCTGCCACAGCCGCGCGAGATCGTCTCGCGTGGTCGTCTCGTCGAGGGCGATGCCGATGGTGGCGTCGTCGAGCCGCCGCAGGTTCATGCCGCCCTCGCGGGCCCGGGCGAGCAGGGCATCGGTCTGGCCGCCGGTCTGCACCGCGAGCGTGTCAAACACGGCCGCATGCCGCAGCGCAAAGCCGAGCCGCTCGAGGCCCGCGGCCAGGATGCCGGCATAGGTGGCCACGCGGCGGGCGATCCGGGTGAGCCCCTCGGGCCCGTGGTAGACGGCATACATGCTGGCCACCACGGCCGGCAGCACCTGCGCCGTGCAGATGTTGGACGTGGCCTTCTCGCGGCGGATGTGCTGCTCGCGGGTCTGCAGGGCGAGCCGGTAGGCGGGCCGGCCGTGCGTGTCGATGCTCACGCCCACGAGCCGGCCGGGCAACGACCGCTTGAACTCGTCGCGGCAGGCAAGATAGGCGGCGTGCGGGCCACCGTTGCCCATCGGCATGCCAAACCGCTGCGTGGTGCCGACCACGATGTCGGCTCCCCAGTCGCCGGGCGGGGCAATGAGCGTGAGGGCCAGCAGGTCGGCCGCCACCACCACTGCCGCCTTCCGCGCGTGGGCCAGTTCCGTAAACACCCGCCAGTCGCCGACGCGGCCATCGGTGGCGGGAACCTGCACCAGCACGCCGAAGCAGTCGGTGCGGTCAAGGAGGGTGACCGCGTCGCCGACCACCACCTCGATGCCGAGTGGCTCGGCGCGGGTGCGAAGCACCTCGATCGTCTGCGGATGGCAGCCCGCATCGACGAGAAATGCCGGGCTCGATGATCCGCTCGTCCGCTTCGCCAGCGTCATCGCCTCGGCCGCCGCCGTCGCCTCATCCAGCAGCGACGCGGTGGCGATCGGCATGCCCGTGAGGTCGCAGACCATCGTCTGGAAGTTGACGAGCGCCTCCATCCGGCCCTGGCTGATCTCGGCCTGATAGGGCGTGTACGCGGTGTACCACGCCGGATTCTCGAGGATGTTCCGCAGGATCACGGTGGGCGTGTGGCAGGCGTGATACCCCTGACCGATGAAGCTCGTGAGGAGCCGGTTCCTGGCGGCGATGCGCTTCAGGTCGGCGAGGGCCGCGGCCTCGGTCAGGGCGGCCGGCAGCCGCATCGCCGTGCGACGGGCGATCGTAGCCGGCACGATGTCGTCGAGCAGGCTGTCGAGCGAGGAGGCGCCGATGGCGGCGAGCATCGCAGCCTGATCGGCCGGGCTCGGGCCGATGTGCCGGCCGCGAAACTCGGTCGCATTTTCGAGGGCATCGAGTGGCGACGAGACGCCAGAGGAGGCCGTGGATGGAGCAGGAGGGGCGAGCGTGGGGCTCATGGCAGGGTTCCTCTCGCTGACGCCGGGACGGCAGCAAAACATTTGCCGCTGACGCCGGGACGGCAGCGAAAAAACTCGGAACCCTGTTGTCCTGGAACCTGAGAGATTCGCCGCGGGCGTCGGCCCGCGGGTTGCCCCTTCGGTGGACGCCGCCGTAGGGCGACGCCTCTCTCCAACAGGTCTGGTGTCAGTCCATTTGCCTGAGCGTTCAGCCTTCGGCGGTCTTGCGACTCTCTCCTGACGCTTACCAGTTTAGGCAGCCGCCACGGAACCGGCAACGGGCCGTCACCCCTCCGGGCTGTCCAGCAGCTCCTGGAGCCGGGGCCGCAGCATGTACGGGCAGCGGGTGACGATCCGTACAAGCCGAAGGCCGTAAGGCCTCGGGCG
>JBBAVQ010000167.1:2171-7388 GCA_040397625.1 Pirellulales bacterium
GTGGCGACGATTCACAGCGCTGCGCCCCACGCCTCACGGCGTTGGGCTTGTACGGACAGCGGGTGACGATCCGTACAAGCCGAAGGCCGTAAGGCCTCGGGCGCATCACGCCAGACGCCGCCTCTGGAGCGCCTCGCCCCACGCCGGTGGCGACGATTCATAGCGCTGCGCCCCACGCCTCACGGCGTTGGGCTTGTACGGGCAGCGGGTGACGATCCGTACAAGCCGAAGGCCGTAAGGCCTCGGGCGCATCACGCCAGACGCCGCCTCTGGAGCGCCTCGCCCCACGCCGGTGGCGACGATTCACAGCGCTGCGCCCCACGCCTCACGGCGTTGGGCTTGTACGGGGCTCGTGGAGCACCCGTATATGATGCTCATCCACCTCGCCCCACGGAGCCCACCATGCGCCGCATCGATCTCTCCGCCCATGGCATCACCGTCGCCGACGTCCGCCGCAACCTTGCCCCCGCCGAGCTCTACGCGGAGGCACTCCGCATCGACGCCCGCAGCGCGATCGCCGACTCTGGCGCCCTGATCGCCTACTCGGGCGAGAAGACGGGCCGATCGCCCAAAGACAAGCGGATCCTGCGAAACCCGGCGAGCGAGCACGACGTCTGGTGGGGCAGCGTGAACGTGCCGATCGACGAGGAGACCTTCCTGATCAATCTCGAGCGGGCGAAGGATTATCTCAACACCCGCGAGATCCTCTACTGCGTCGACGCCTTCGCCGGCTGGGATCCCGCCCACCGGCTCAAGGTTCGCGTGATCTGCTCGCGGCCGTACCACGCGCTCTTCATGCACACGATGCTGATCCGACCCACAAAAGAGGAACTCGCCGACTTCGGCGCTCCCGACGCCGTGATCTACAACGCCGGCCGGTTTCCGGCGAACCAGCGGACGCACGGAATGACGTCGAAGACGAGCATCGACCTGTCGCTCGAATCGAAGGAGATGGTGATCCTCGGCACCGAGTATGCCGGTGAGATGAAGAAGGGCGTGTTCACGCTGCTCAACTACTTCGCGCCGAAGCGAAACATCCTCTCGATGCACTGCTCAGCCACCGCCGACCGCGAGACGGGCGTCTCGTCGCTCCTCTTCGGCCTCTCCGGCACCGGCAAGACCACGCTCTCCGCCGACCCGAAGCGGCTCCTGGTTGGCGACGACGAGCACTGCTGGAGCGACTCGGGCATCTTCAACATCGAGGGTGGCTGCTACGCCAAGGCGATCGACCTCGCCCCCGAGACGGAGCCCGACATCTTCCAGGCGCTCCGGTTCGGCTCGGTGCTCGAGAACGTGGTCTACGACGAGGACAGCCACCACGTCGACTTCCACGACACGAGCATCACGCAGAACACCCGCGGGGCCTACCCGATCGAGTTCATCAGCAACGCGAAGATCCCCTGCGTGGCGGGCCATCCGTCCGACGTGATCTTCCTCACCTGCGACGCCTTCGGCGTGCTGCCCCCGGTGAGCCGCCTCTCGCCCGCCCAGGCGATGTATCACTTCATCAGCGGCTACACGGCGAAGGTGGCGGGCACCGAGATGGGAGTGACGGAGCCGCAAGCGACCTTCTCGCCCTGCTTTGGCGGGCCGTTCCTCGTCTGGCATCCGATGAAGTATGCCGGGCTCCTCGCCGAGAAGATCCGCCGCCATAGGGTGAACGTCTGGCTCGTGAACACCGGCTGGAGCGGCGGCTCGTACGGCATCGGCAAACGGATGAAGCTGCCGATCACCCGCGCGATCATCGACGCGATTCATTCGGGCGAGTTGCGAACCGCCCCGGCGGCGGCCGACGACGTGTTTGGGCTCGACGCGATCACCGCCTGCCCGGGCGTGCCGGCCGAGGTGCTCGTGCCGCGCAACACCTGGACCGACAAGGCCGCCTACGACGTGACCGCGCGAAAGCTCGCCGGGCTTTTTGCGCACAACTTCCGCCAGTATCTCGAAAAGGTGACGAGCGAAGTCGCGATGGCCGGCCCGAGCGAATGACCAGGCGCGCCCATGATCCCCGCGCGTCCGTTCGTCCCAGCCCAACGCCGTGAGGCGTGGGGCGAACCGCCACCAGACACCGTGTCCACCATCATGCGCCCGCGGCTTTGCGGCCGGTCCGCCAGAAACCCGACTCCGGGGCTATCATCATCCGCGGCCGCTCACGCTGGCCGGAATGCCCTGAGCACGTCCATGAACCACCTGCCGCGACACCGCCTACGCTGCGTTGCTCTCACCGGCTGTGCTTCCGTCATGCTCGCGGGCGGATGCTCCCGGCAGGCCGAACTCGTGCCGCCGGCAGAGGCATCCCTGCGGATCGCTGCGCCGGGGATGGCCGAGGAACAGCCGCCGAGCGTGCGGGAGGCCGAGCGCTGGGGCAACGATTTCGTCACCGCCCTCGCCGCCGATAACATCGCCACCGCCAACGAGCAGATCGACTGGGATGCTATCTTCGACGCGGCAACGTGCGACCTCGGCATGCCGGAACCCATCCGCGGCCGGTTCATCGCCTGGGGCAAGCGGACCGCTGCCGAGTCCGGGCTCGTGCGGCAGCTGGCCCGCGCCGAGCAGGGGGGCGGCGACGTGTCGCTCGTTCGCTGCCGCACTGACGGCGACGAATGCCATGCGCTGTTGCGCGTGGTGCAGGAGTCGGGTCTCAACTACTACGACGCACGGCTCGTTCGCCGCGACGGCGACGTCCGCGCGGCCGACATCGATGTCTACCTCGCGGGAGAGCCGGTCTCGGCGACCCTCCGTCGCTACTTTCTGACGTCCGCCGCGGAGCAGTCACCGGCCGCGCTCCGAAGTTCCTCCGGACTCGACGGCGACCTCGTCCGCCACGCCGACGACGTCAAAGCCCTGCTCGATGCCGCCGATGCCCGCGACCATGCCCGCGTGCTCGACGTCGCCCGCGCCCTACCGCCGTCGCTCCGACGCAGCAGGGCGATCCTGATGGTGCGCATCATCGCGGCAGCGCAGGGTGATCCGGAGGAGCATGCGCGAGCGATCAACGAACTGCGCGATGCGTTCCCCGATGCACCGTGCCTCGATCTCGTGGCCATCGACTTCCACTCGCTTCGCCGCGAACACGACGCATGCCTGGCGGCGATCGACCGGCTCGACGAGCGGATCGGCGGCGATCCATACCTCGCCGTGCTGCGGGCGGCCGCGTGCCTCGGCGCCCATGACCATGCCGGCGCCATCGGCTCGATCGAGGCGGCAATCGGGGCGATGCCCGACCTCGTCCAGCCCTACTGGATCCGCGTGGCGATCTCGCTCGATCAGAAGAAATACGACGACACGGTCGCCTGGCTCGACAGGATCTCCGAGCGATTCGACATGCCGATCCCCGACCTCGAGGGCGTTGCGGAGTACGCCGACTTCGTGAAGTCGCCCGAGTATCGTGCCTGGATGGCCCGTCGCGGCAACTGATTGCGACGGCCGTCGCGATCTCTATGGTGCCGGCACGTCGTTGCCCATGCCGTCGTCCCGCGAGTGCATCAACTGGTAGACACCACGATCCATGCCGTCGCCAAGCAGATGCACGCTGCCGTCCACATGGCAGACATGCACGCCTCCATGATGCATGCTCTTCGACGTAACCTGATGCGACAAAACCTTCACCTCGCAGCCCATGCCTCTGGACGCGCCATCTCAGGAGGCGTAACGCCGTAAGGCGTACGGCACCCGCCTCCTGTACGGCCGTCCTCAGGAAGCGTAACGCCGTAAGGCGTACGGCCCCCGCCTCCACCGCTTCCTTGATTGGGCTTCCTGGTGCCACGCCTGCGGTTCGGCCGATGAGCCGCTGCTGACGCCGGCAGAAGCGCGCTGTCATACTCCGGACCGGTCCAGACCGTCGCAGGAGACGCATCATGATGGCCACGACAGACGAGCCGGCAGGTGGGCTCGACAGCTGGCTCAGCCGAATCACCCGGGGCGAGTGGCTGGCATTCCTGCCCGCCCGGTTCCGCGAGCCGGCGGCACGAGCGGCGATCCAGCTGTTCGTGGCCGCGGTCGTGCTGCTGGCCGTGGCACCGCTCGCCGACCAAAAGGGCGCCGAGTGGATGCAGGCCTCGTTCGCTCGCACGCTGGCGGCGCTCGCCGCCACCCGCGGCCTCGACAGCGCGATCTCGCTCGCCCAGAGTTCGGAAGTAAGCTTCTCGTTCGGCCCGGGGGGCAGCCTGGGAATCGGCCAGGCGCTCGATCCCGTGAACGACCTCGTCGAGCAGTATGGAGCCCTGCTGCTCACCAGCACGACGGCCCTTGGCATCCAGCGGCTCGGGATGCAAATCGCCGCGACACTGGGCGTCTGGCTCTTTCTGCCCGCGCTGGCCACCCTTGGTCTCTCCGCCGTCTGCAGTGACGGTGGCCGGCGATCGCTGATCGGCTGGAGCCGGCGGCTGTTCGGGCTGGCGCTCTTCGCCCGGCTCGCGCTCCCGGCCGCCGGGTGGATCGATTCACTCGTCGCGGAGCGGTTTCTCGAGCCCGGCTACCAGCAGGCGGCAGCGGCCGTGGCGGCCACGACAAAATCGATCGAGCAGGTCGAGGCGACCGACGCGAATCGTGCCTGGTGGGAGCGGTACAACCCCGTGGACGCGATCGGCGACCGGGCGAAGCAGATCTATGACCAGCTCTCGGCCGTCGGGGAGTCGATTGTCAATCTCGCAATCTACTTCACGATCTCCACGATCGTGCTGCCGCTGGGCACGCTCTGGCTCCTCTCGCGGCTCACGGGCGTGATCTTCTCAGGCCGCAGCTGATTCGCGGAACAGCCCGCCTAGGGGCCCCGGGCGCGAGCCCGGCCATGATTGGGGGGCGGCGCAGTCTCATGACCGGAGCGTTCACCGAGCCCATCCCCCGCTGACGCTCGGAGTCTTCTGGGGGCAGGACTCGTTGCGTCTTCCGTGGAGCAGCGACGACGGAACGCGCACGTCGCTCCCGTCTTCGTCACGACCGCACCATGCTGCAGGCCGAATCGTTGAGCCTTCATGGTATCCTCGATAACCTGGCGTAGCGTCCGCCGCGATCGACGGGTTCTCCAAATCCATCCGCTCTTTGATGGGCCTCCCCGCATGCACTCGCATGAGCCGCATCGCAGCCGCCTGCAGCATGTTCGCGATCGTCGCTCCCGGCAGGCTTGGTTCGGCCACTGCGAACTACTCGAGTCACGTCGAATGCTCGCCGTCTCATCCGCCCTGCTCAACTCCTGGTTTGTGTCGGGGCAGGGGG
>JBBAVQ010000168.1:0-7302 GCA_040397625.1 Pirellulales bacterium
CGGCCAAGCGGCTCGGCGAGGCCTGGGAGATCGCCGAGGCGGTGCTGTTCCTGGCGGCGCCCTCGAGCGGCTACATCACGGCCCAGACCCTCGTCGTTGATGGCGGCATGATCGGCTGAGACAGCGGTCTCGAGGCAGGTCTCGAAGTCTGCTCCCGCTCCCGCCTCACATCGCCTCCGAATGCCCCCATCGCTCACGCGATTGGGCTTCCTGAGGCCCGATCGGCGCACCACGGCCGGCACGCCCCCATCGCTCACGCGATTGGGCTTCCTGAGGTCGATCGCAGGAAGCGTAACGCCGTCAGGCGTACGGCCGCCGCGCGCACGACGTAGCCGGCGTGAGGAGCCCCCATCGCTGACGCGATTGGGCTTCCTGAGGTCTGACCGGCACGGAGACGCCACGATCGCCCGGTTTTTCCCGGGCTGGACACTGGCGGTCGGGAGCGGGTATATCTTCCCCGACAACCCAGGCAAGGTGCGCAGCCTCGGAGGGCTGCCGCCGATCCCGTCAGACCGCCCCGCCCCGCTCGCCGCCCAACCGCGGCCGGCAGTCGGGCCTCAGGAGGAATCATAAGGTGGCTTCAGTTCAAGAGCGTGTGATCGACATCGTGGCCTCGCAACTTGGCGTGAGCAAGGAACAGATCACGCCCGAGACGTCATTCATCAAGGATCTGGGTGCCGACTCGCTCGATACCGTCGAACTGGTGATGGAACTCGAGGAGGAGTTCGAGATCAACATTCCGGACGATGCAGCAGAAAAGATCCAGACGGTCGGCCAGGCGGTGGAATTCATCGAAAAGAACCAGTCGTGATCGACTGATCGCGAAGCACGGACGGCGGAGCGACGGAATGAAGCGACGGGTGGTTGTGACTGGCGTGGGAGTGGTGACCTCCCTGGGCCGGAAAGTTGACGTGTTCTGGGATCGGATCGTGCGCGGCGAGAGCGGCGTCGGCCCGATCACCCTGTTCGACGTCTCCGGCTACCGGGTGCAGTTCGGCGGCCAGGTGCACTGGGAGCCGGAGAACGAGGACATCGCCAGCGCGAAGGACCTCAAGCGGCTCGACCGCTTCACGCAGTTTGCGATCGGTGCCGCCAAGGACGCCGCCGCCGACTCGGGGATCGACTTCTCGAAGGAGGAGCCTTACCGCTGCGGCGTGGTGATCGGCTCCGGCATTGGCGGCCTCTGGGAGTTCGAGACCCAGGAGGAGCGGATGCTCCACAAGGGCATCGACAAGGTGTCGCCGTTCACCATCCCGAAGCTCATGGTCAACTCGGCCAGCGGCCACGTATCCGCCCTCTACGGGGCCAAGGGGCCCAACTTCGCCGTCGCCACGGCCTGTGCGAGTGCCGCCAACTCGATCGGCAGCGCGCTGCGGGCGATCCAGTACGGCGACGCCGACGTGATGATCACGGGGGCGAGCGAGGCCGCGCTCACGCCGATCGGCCTGGCGGGCTTCCAGAACATGCGGGCCCTGTCTTTCCGCAGCGATGCGCCGCAGCAGGCAAGCCGGCCGTTCGACGCCGACCGCGACGGCTTCGTCCTCTCCGAGGGGGCCGGCGTGATCGTGGTCGAGGAACTCGAGCACGCCCGGCGGCGCGGCGCCCGGATCTACGCAGAACTCAAGGGCTACGGCGCCAGCGGCGACGCCGGGCACATCACGCAGCCCGACGAAGAGGGCCGCGGCGGCGCCCATGCGATGACGATGGCGTTGCATGACGCGGGCATCGGCCCCGAGGCCGTCCAGTACATCAACGCCCACGGCACCAGCACGCCGCTCGGCGACCTGGCCGAGACGAAGGCCGTGAAGCGGGTGTTCGGCGGGCACGCCAAGCGGCTGGCGATCTCCAGCACCAAGAGCAATCTCGGCCACACGCTGGGCGCCAGCGGCGGCATCGAAGCAGTCATCTGTTCCCTGACGATCGACCGCGGCGTGATCACCCCCACGATCAACCTCGACACACCCGACCCCGAGTGCGATCTCGACTACGTGCCGAAGGTGGCCCGCGAGGCGAAGGTCGACGTCGCGATGAGCAACTCGTTCGGATTCGGCGGCCACAACGCGAGCCTGGTGTTCGCCCGCCTCTGAGCGGAGCGCACCGCCGGCTTCGGGCTGCGGGAGACATCGGCCATGGATCGGTCGCCGTGTGGCATCCTGTTCGTGGGAGGCGTTTGGCTCGCAGGATTGCTTGCCCCGCCGGCGACGGTGGTCGGCCAGATTCCGGCCTCGGCCGGCCAGGTCTGGAAGACGTACGACATCGCGGCGTATGTCAGGCAGGCCGGCGAGGGAAGCCAGCGGCACGTGGTCGACTGGATCCTGCAGGACACCGGCTACCCAGCCTGGCACGGCACCACGCCGGCATCGCTCTCCGCCGACGCCCAAGCGCTTTCCTGCTTTCACGGGCCCGAGATGCAGGCGAAGGTTGAGGAGATCGTGGCCAGATTCGTGGACGACGCCGCCACGCCGCACCGATTCAGCGTCCGGGTGCTGGGCCTCGACGGGCCCGGTTGGCGGGCCGAGGCTCGGCCCGTGCTCGTCGCCATCCCGGCGGCCACGCCCGGCGTGCAGGCCTGGATCGCCCCCCGCGAGACCGCCGCCGCCGTTCTCGCCCGGTTGCGGTCGCGATCCGACTGCCACGAACTGCCGACCGGCCCCGTGCTCGCCGCCAACGGTCTCCCCGCCACGCTCTCCGGCGGCCGCAAGCAGCCGTACGTGCAGGACATCGCCCCGCGGCCCGATGTCTGGCCCGGGTGGCAGATGCAGTCGTCCACCTGCGACGAGGGGCTCGCAATCGACATCCAGCCGCTGCTCTCCCGCGACCGGACCGTGGTGGAGGCGGTCGTCCGCTGCCGGATCGACCAGCTCGAACGGCTGGCCCAGGTATCGCTCGCCTCTCCGGTGAACCAGCAGCGGGTTCAGGTGGAGGTGCCGCAGGTGGCGGCCGTCAGGGTGGGGGAGCGGTTCCGCTGGCCTGCCAACCAGACGCTGTTCATCGGGCTCGGGTTGGTGCCGTGGCCTGTGCCCGCGCAGAATGTGACAGCCGCATCGCTGTTGACCGACGACAAGCGGTGCGACGTGGTGATCGTGGTCGAGCCCAGGCTCGGCGGCGGACCGTGACCATGACCGACGACAGACCAAGGCCCGTCGGGGCCGGAACTTGACAGGATGCGTGCATGAACGGAGCGGCCGAACGAAGGGTGGTGATCACGGGGCTGGGAATCGTCTGCCCGCTCGGGCTCTCGCTCGACGATTTCTGGACGGCGCTCGTCGAGGGCCGCAGCGGGATCGGCCCGCTCGACGCCTTCGACAGCCGCGGCATCCCGCTCCATCATGCCGCCCAGGCCCGTGTATTCACCGGTGAGATCGACAACTTCGGCCCGCTCGACGGCGAGAAGAAGAAGGCGATCCGCAAGGGCTGCAAGGTGATGTGCCGCGAGAGCCAGATGGCCGTCGCCGCGGCCCAGCGGGCCCTTCACGACTGCGGGGATGCCGCCACACACCACCCGCCCGAACGGTTTGGCTGCGCGTTTGGGTCGGACTACATGCTCACCATGCCGGAGGATTTCACATCGGGCGTCGCCGCGTGCCGGGCCGCCGACGGCGGATTCGACTTCCAGCGTTGGGGCACCGAAGGGATGGCGAAGATCACGCCGCTGTGGCTGTTGAAGTATCTTCCCAACATGCCGGCGAGCCACATCGCCATCTACAACGACCTGCGGGGACCGAGCAACTCGCTGACGCTCCGCGAGGCCAGCGGCCACCTCGCCGTGGGCGAGGCCGCCGTCACGATCAAGCGCGGCGCCGCCGACATCATGGTCGCGGGCGCGACCGGCACCCGCGTGCACCCGATGAAGACCGTCCACGCCATCCAGAGCGAGCAGGTGGCGATGGGCGACGACGATCCCGCCACCTGGAGCCGCCCCTTCGACAAGCACCGTCGCGGAATGGTGCTCGGCGAGGGGGCTGCCGTGCTGGTGCTGGAAGAACTATCGCATGCCCGTGGCCGTGGCGCCACGATCTACGGCGAGGTCGTCGGCCACGCCGCGCGGTGCTCGACCGACCGGGCGGCGGTGGGCCGCCGGCGGCAATCCATCGCGCTGGCCATGGGCCGGGCCCTCGAAATGGCGGGCGTCCGCCCGGCCGACCTCGGGCATGTGCACGCGCATGGCGCGAGCACGGTGACCGGCGATCGCGAGGAGGCCGAGGGGATTCGCGACGTGCTCGGCGCAGCGACCCGCACGGTGCCCACCGTGGCAGCCAAGAGCCACTTCGGCAACCTCGGCGGTGGCAGCGGCCTCGCGGAGTGCGTGGCGAGCATCCTCGCGCTCAGGCACGGGGAACTCTTCCCGCTCCTCAACCACCAGACCGACGACGAGGCCTGCGGCATCCGGCCGGCGCGGCGGGGCGATCCGGCCGGCGAGGTCTTCGTCTCCACGTCCGTCACACCCCAGGGCCAGTCGGGGTCGGTGGTCATCCGATCGTGGCGGGCCTAGGCGTGTCACGGGCCAGACGGCCGCTCCTTGACAGACCCCCGCAAACGGCTTAATTTTCACGGGTTGCTCCTCGTGAGGATGGCTGCTGGTTCGCGGATACGCTTCCAAATGCCCGGCGCATGAACGCATGCGGGGTATTTCGGCGCCCATGTCGTGATATGGCGTCGGCCGTGCCGGCACCGCCATCTCACGGTTGGCATCCGAGAACCACATGAAGCCCGAAGAAATCCTCCGCATCGTCGACGCGATCCATCGCGACAAGAACATCGACAAGGAGATCGTGTTCCAGGCGATCGAGGCCGCCTTGGTTACCGCGCTGTCGCGGCAGTACGGCGAGACGTCGGTCGTCACGGTCGATATCGACCGCGAGAGCGGCAAGGTGACCGGCACGCACGACGGCCAACCGCTCGACACGGCGGAACTCTCCGGCCGCATCGGTGCTCAGACCGCCAAGCAGGTGATCATCCAGAAGATCCGCGAGGCGGAGCGCGACGCCATCCACGACGAGTTCGAGGAGCAGGTCGGCCAGATGGTGTCTGGCGTCGTGACCCGCTTCGAAGGCGCCACCGCCACCGTCCAGGTCGGCACCCAGGAGGCGATCCTGCCGCGGAGCGAGCAGATCCCGGGGGAGTCGTACCATCCCAACGAGCGAATCCGGGGCACGATCTTCGAGGTCCGAAAGGTCGGCAGCCGCGTGAAGATCATCCTCTCGCGGATCCGCCCGCAGCTCGTGCAGCGGCTCTTTGAGCAGGAGATCCCGGAGATCGCCGACGGCGTGATCGAGATCCGGGCGATCGCCCGCGAGCCCGGCTACCGCAGCAAGGTGGCCGTGATCAGCTCCGACAACCGGATCGACTGCGTGGGCGCCTGCGTCGGCGTCCGCGGCAACCGCATCAAGAACATCGTCGAAGAACTCGGCGGGGAGCGGATCGACATCGTCCGCTGGAACGACGACCTCCAGGTGCTCGTCCCCAACGCCCTGCAGCCGGCCGAGGTGGACGAGGTGATCCTCTGCCAGATGCTCGGCCGCGGGATCGTGCTGGTCCGCGAGGACCAGCTCTCGCTGGCGATCGGCCGTCGCGGCCAGAACGTGCGGCTCGCCAGCAAGCTCTGCGGATGGGACATCGAGATCATGACCCGCGAGGAACTCGACCAGCAGATCGAGCGGGCGATCGCCGGATTCTCGTCAATCGAGGGTCTGGATGAGTCGGTGGCCGAACGGCTCGTGGGCGAGGGCTTCCTCTCCTACGACGATCTCTCGGTCATCGAGCCCGACGATCTCATGGAAATGGGCGGCTTGACCGCCGAGCAGGTCGACGCGATCGTTGCGGAGGCCGAAGAGCGTGCCAGTCAGGTCGAGGCCGCGGCCGCCGACGAACGGCGGAAGCAGCGGGAATCGGATCGAATCGCGAAGGCCACGGCCGACGCCGATGCGGCCGATGCGCTGGCGGCCCAGCAGGTGACGGAGTCGGGGGTGGCGACGCCCGCCCCGGAATCCGTGCCCGAGTCGTGATGGTCGGAATCGGGCGTATGAAGGGGATCGGCGAAAGGCGTTGCGAGAGAGGGTCGAGTGGCTGTCCGAATCTACACGCTGGCGAAAGAACTCAAGCTCGACAGCAAGGAGCTCGTCGACCTGTGCACGCGCGCCGGCATCCAGGACAAGGGCTCGGCGCTTGCCAGCATGACGGACGAGGAGGTGGCGAAGCTCAAGGAGTTCATCGCCGCCAAGTCGAAACCGGCTGAGCGGCCCGCCGCCGCGCCCGTGCGGCCCGGCACCCCGGCCCCGGCGAAGCCCGCCGCCACCAGCACCACGCTCAAGCGCGAGGATTACATCGCCCCGGCGGGCGTGGCCAAGGGCAAGCCGCCAGAGGTCGCGGCGTCGAAGCCCGCCGCCAGCACCGAGGCCAAGCCGCGTCCGACCGTCCGCCCGGGTGGCGACGGCCCGAAGCCGGTGCCGCGGCCGGCGTTCAAGCTCGCTCCCGTCCCGGCGGCCGGTCGTGCGCCGATCACCGCTCGGCCCTCCTCGCAGGAGCCGGTGGCCCAGAAGCCCGACGTCAAGCTTCCGCTCGACGCGATCCGCAGCGCGAAGGCCGGTGGTGCCAAGCCGCTTGCCGACCACATGCGGAAGCACGAACAGCAGCGTGCCGCCGACGCGACCCGTCAGCGGACCAGCGGCCTGCTTCGCGGAGGCGCCGGAACGCCGACCGCCGTACCGCCGCCGATGGCTCCCGGTGTCCGGCCGCGTCGGACGCCTTCGAAGGGGGGCGACGGCAAGGACGACGCGCTCGGCGGTCGCGAACAGCGGCAGCTCGGCCGCAAGAAGATCACCGACGGACGCGGAATGGGGGACGACGATTTTTCGTCGCGTCGCCGCCGCGGCTCCCGTCCCCGGAAGAGCGGTGCCTCGACCGCCGCCCCGCGAAAGACCAACGCCTCGATCCAGGTGCCGTGCAACGTGCGGGCCTTCTCAGAGGCGATCGGCCTGTCGGCGAGCGAGGTGCTCAAGAAGCTGCTCTCGTTCGGCCTTGGCCAGATGCCGAGCATGTCGACCGTTCTCGACCGCGACACGGTGGAACTGCTGGCGGCCGAACTCGGCGTGCAGCTCGACCTCAAGACGGCGGAGGACCTGGAGAAGGACCTGCTCGCCGGCTTCGACGCCGCCGACGAGGATCCCTCGCTGCGGCAGCCGCGGGCTCCGGTGGTGACGTTCCTCGGGCACGTCGACCACGGCAAGACGTCATTGCTCGACAAGATCCTGGGCATCGACGTGGCCGCCCGCGAGAGCGGCGGCATCACGCAGCACATCCGGG
>JBBAVQ010000169.1:0-7075 GCA_040397625.1 Pirellulales bacterium
AGCGCAGGTTTTCAACCTGCGGGTGCTTTGGCACAGGTTGAAAACCTGTGCTACGGGTCGGCACGGATACACTCGCCGCATGGACCTCTCGCCCGAAGCGCTGCGGCTCGCGTTCATCGTCGCGGCGGTGATCGTCCTCTGGTTCACCGAGGCGCTGCCGCTGGCGGTCACCGCGCTGCTCGGTGCCGTGGCCTGCGTCGTTGCCGGCGTGGCGCCGGCCAAGGAGGTCTTCCGGCCGTTCGCCGACCCGCTGATCTTCCTGTTCATCGGGTCGTTCCTGCTCGCCGAAGCGATCCGCCAGCACCGCCTCGACCGCCGGCTCGCCTACGCCGTGCTGTCGCTGCCCGCGGTCGGCGAACGGCCCGTGGGCATCCTCGCCGCGGTGGTGGCGGTGTCGGTGCTGATCAGTGCCTTCATCTCCAACACCGTCACCGCGGCGATGATGATGGCGATCGTCACGGGAATCCTCGCGGCCATCGAAGAGTCGGCGGCGGTCTCGGGAGTTCGGCCGGCGGCCAGGTTTGCGACCGGACTGTTTCTCTCAATCGCCTTCGCCGCCTCAATCGGCGGACTGGCCACGCCGATCGGCACTCCCACCAACCTGATCGGGCTGGGATTCATCCGCAACCAGCTCGGCGTGAGCATTTCCTTTCCCGGCTGGTGCGCGATCAGCCTGCCGGTGGTCGCGATCCTGGCGACGATCCTTGTGCTGGTCATGTCGCGGCTCTTCCCGGCGGGCATCGGCCGGCTGGAGGGCGTGCAGGAGTTCGTGCGGGGCGAGCGGGCCCGGCTCGGCCTCTGGACCATGGGGCAGAAGTCGACCGCGATCGCGTTTGCGGCGACGGTGGCGATGTGGGTCGTGCCTGGCTTGGTGCTGGTGGCGCTCGGGGCCGAGCATCCGGTAAGCGTCTGGTGCCGCGACCGCCTGCCCGAGGGCGTGGCTGCCCTGATCGGGGCGATCCTGCTCTTCCTGCTGCCGGGAGATCGCGGGGAGGATGGCCGCGTACGGCGGGCGATGTCGTGGAGCGGCGCCCGCATCGATTGGGACATCGTGCTGCTCTACGGCGGCGGCCTTGCCCTCGGCGAACTCTGCTTTTCCACGGGGCTGGCCGCGGCGGTCGGGCGGCAGATAACCGGGTGGATTCCGCACGGACCCGGCGCGGCAACGGCGCTCGTGGCGGTGGCGGCCGTCGTGGCCGTGGTGACGAGCGAGTTCACCAGCAACGTGGCCAGCGCCACGATGGTGGTGCCGATCGTGATCGCCATGGGGCAGGCCGTCGGCGTCGAGCCCGTGGCGGCGGCACTCGCGGCCACGATGGCCGCGAGCCTCGGCTTCATGATGCCGGTGAGCAGCCCATGCAACGCGATCGTCTACGGCTCGGGGCGGATTCCACTCCGCGCCATGATGCTCTCGGGCGCGATTCTCGACCTGATCGGCTGGGGCGTGATCACCGCGGCGATGCTCGTGGCATCGCGGACGATCTTCCGCTGATCACACCCCGAAAACGACGCCGCGGCCCGGCCGGGGGCACATGCCGGCCGGACCGCGTCAGAGGGTGTCGTCGTCCGTTGCCGCCGAATCAGGCGTCGCGTCGCGGGGGGCTGAGCTCAGAAGCCTCCCTCGATGACCGCGCCACACTGATGGCAACGGGGCAGGGCCAGCGGCTTGGGCGTGGGCATGTAGCCTTCCGCGCACAAGGTGTGGAGCCGCGGGAAGCACGGCGGCAGCGTGACGCAGCCATGACGGTGGATGTCATGCTTCGCCCGAAGTTGGCCGCAGGGATCCGCGTGAAACACGCCGCAATGATGGCAGGCCGGTCCGCACGCGGGGCCGCTCACGCTGCCATGCCAAGGGGGCTGCTGCATGTTCCGGCATCCGCAGGCGTTCCCCGACCCATCCGTGGACATCATCGCGGACTCGTCCGTGACCGTCGTCTCTTGGGCTGTCGACAGGCCGATCGCGAACAGCGATGGCAGGGCGACGACGACGGCAGCGATGATGCGGTAGGGTGAACGCACGGTGGGATCTCCCGGGAACGTGGTGCAGGCCTCACTGGCCACGTGGCGTTCTTCGACCTGCCGAGCCTGCCGGGATGAACGGCCGCACCGCAAGGACCGGTCGTGACGGTCGGGACGACCCTGACGTCAGTCGAGGGCCACGTCGATGACGATAAAGGACTCCAGGCCTTCGCGGGTTGCCAGCACGACGTGCCCGCGGTCGCCGTGCCGATAGCCACCGATGCCCACCAGCGGCTTGCCGTGCTGGTAGCGGTCAACGACCCTGCCATCAGCCCAGGCGACCGTGACGGATCCGTCCGGGGCGGCGATCAGCCACTGCCGCCGGGGTGTGCCGAGCAGGTCGGCCCAGGCGACCGGTTCGATGGGCCCGTCGCGGTGCACGCCGTCGCCCAGCGGCAACTGCCACGACCGTGCGAAGGTGGATGGATCGATGCCGACCGCCAACTGGCGACCGCTTCGTTCCGAGGCGATGCCGAGAATGGCCCAGCCGCCGGCGTCGGCGACCGGGCCAGACGCGACCGCCACGATCGGCGGCGCCGCAGTCGGGGCGGATGTGGACTCTGTGGCAGGCTCGGCGGTGACCCGCACGACGCGGCCGTTGCCCGTGAAGGCCAGCACCTCGCGGGCCGTCGCTCCAGCCACCGGGCCTCCCATGGCGACGCCGACCACAGGCGTCGCCGCGCGGTTGTGCCACAGCCGGCTGCCGGCGAGCGTGGCCGCCTCGACGCCCGCGGTGCCGAGGAAGCCCACCACGATCTCGGGTGCGCCATCGCCGTCGAGATCGCCAAGTTCTGCGTCGCTGATCCCATCGTGCGCCGGGCCGCCCGACTCAGGGTAGGTCGCATGCAGCCGCCACGCGTCATCGAACACGAACACGTGTTGCCCGCCGCGGCGGCCTGCGAGCCACCAGCGGCTATCGTCTTGCCCCAACGCCGTCCGCAGGAACCCGACGCCCGCATCGGCCGGCAGGTTGAGCTCGTGTCGGCCGCGCTCAGCACCCTGGGCGTCGAGTTCGACGATCGTCCGCCAGCCGTCGAGGGCCACGATCCGTGGCTCAGACGCGCCGTGGGCCTCATCGAGACAGGCCACGTTCCCTGGCAGCGTCACGCTGGCTGCCCGCCAGGCACGCTCCAGCTTGAACCTCACCGGCTGCCGCCGCGGTGCGATCACCTGTTCTGGTCGTCGCTGCCCGCTGCCGGCGGCGCGGTCGAGGTCGCGGCGATAGTCGCGGAGCCGCCGCTCGTGCCGCGAGCGCACGAGGGGCTTTGGGTCGGCGCCGCGTTGCACGGCCGTGAGCGTCTCGGCGACATCGGCCGAAATCCGGGAGTGGTCGCCGACGAGCACGTCGGCGATCCGGCCGTCGCCAGCAATGATCACGGTGGCCGGAAAGGTATCCAGGCCGAGGGCTTGGGGCGACACGCCCTGCGGGTCGCGGGCGAGCGTTCCCACCCCGCCGAACTCCGCCAGTTTCTTGCGGATGGCCGTCAGGGGTTCGTCATCGGGATCGAGGCTCACCGCGACGTGTCGTACGGCGGGCTGGGCTCCGCGGTGATCGCGGGCGTAAGCGGCGACGAAGTCGGCGATGCCCGCGGCGACCTGCGGCAGCGACCTCGCGGCGGGGCCGCACCCCTCGAAGAAGAAGTCGAGGACGAGCGTGGCCTCGCCGAGCGACTCACGGGTGAGCGGCTCGCCGTCGATCGTGGCCAGCGGGGGCAGATCGGCCTTCGTGCCGATCCGGGGATGCAGTGGCTCGGGCCGATCGAGTGGGTCGAGTCGTGCGACCCTCGCCGCCGCGGCCGGCACCTCGAATGCAAACGCCTCCGCGGGCACCTCGGCCTCGAAGGAGGCGTTGGTGAACTCGACCTCGACGGCGATTCCCACCGGGGCCCCTGCCTCGCGCGAGAGGCCTGCGGCGTAGGCGGCCGTCGGCACCCGCATCCTTCGCAGGAGCTTCGAGGTGCGATCGATCCACAGCCCCAGCACGCCGTCGGGCTTCGTGATCTCGAGGTGGGTGCAGTCGTGACCGTCCACCTTCTCGTTGCCGACGATCCGCGGTGGTGCATCGGACTCGGCCAGGATCAGTGCGAGGGTGTCGTCGGCGAGCAGGAGCGGCAACTGCGTCGGGCAGCCGGCTTCCCCTTCGGTGAGCGTCGATCGCAGGGCGTCGTCGGCAAAAACCTGGTCGAGTGTCAGCGGGGTCTCCACTGGCTCGGAGAGCACCTGCCCGGGCACGGTGCCCACGGCCGCGTAGAGCGTCGCGCCGTCGGTGACGACGCGAGCATCGTAGGCCTCGATGCGGATCCTGTCGGGACGCACGAACGCGACGCGGTACGGATAGGTCTGTTCGGTGGACGAGTCGCCTTGCGTCTGCCGGACGGTGACGCGGGCGTCGTCGGAGTAGCGGTCGGCGGCCCGGTAGGCCTGCCCCATCTCGTCGAGGATCTGCTGGGGATCGTCGCCGCACCCGGCAAGAAGGAGCGTCACGATGGCGAGCAGGGCGTGTGGTGGCCGGAGCCGGTCGAGGCGTTTCATGACGGCATCTTGCGCCAAACCCCGCGTTGCGGGCCAGATCATTCTCCAGCGTCAGAGCAGCGATAAGATGTCGGCTTTCCCCCGCCCTCCGTCGCCCCCAACGCCCCGCCGCCCGTGGAAACCATCTCCCTCGAGTACGGTGCCGATGAGCCGCTCGTGCTCGAGTCGCTTGATGGCGGCGCGATGGCGTTTGCTGCGCCCGCAGGCGTCGTCGGTGCCGAGGCGAGAAGCCTCGTCATGGAGGCCGTCACGGCACCGCTCCACGGTCCGCCGCTCACCGCCCACGTGGTGCCCGGCGACCGAGTCGTGATCGCGGTCGCCGGTGATGTTGCGCAGGCCCCGGCCGTGGTGGATGCCATCCTGGAATGCCTCGTCGCCGCAGGCGTCGCCGAGTCAGACACGACCGTGCTCGAAGGGCCGGCGCTCGGCTTCATGGCGTCGGGCAGGGCGGCCGCGCGACCGTCGGTCGCGACCGCAGAGGCCTTCGATCCTGCCGTCGATGCGGCCACCTCCTACCTCGCTGCGGACGAGGCCGGCCGGCCGCTTCACCTCGCCCGTGCGCTTGTCGATGCCGACGTCGTCGTCGCCGTCGGCGAATGGGGCTTCAGTCCCGCGCTCGGTGGCCGGTCGATCGAGGGTGAACTCTGGCCCACATTCGCGCGGGCGGAGTGTCGCCGCGACCTGCTCGTGGCGCTCGCCCGCCGGGGCCGGGGTGCTCTGGCCGACTGGAAGAGCGGCATGCAGGAGATCGCCTGGCAGCTTGGGGTGTGTGCGAATCTGCGGCTTGTGCGTGGAGCGAATGCATCGCTCGCCGCGGCCCGGTTCGGGCTCCCCGACGAGGCGTCGCGGCAGGCCCGTGAGGTGGCGGCCTCATGGTGCCCTGCGATCGACCCCATCGCCGACCTCGCAGTGGCGTCCCTCTCCGATCCCGATGGCGGCTTCGGGGCCATCGCGGCCGCGGCCGCGGCGGCGGCGCGGGTCACGCGACCGGGGGGCACGATCTGCATCGCCTGTCGTGACATCGAGCCGGCCGGCGTGGTCTTCACCCGCTGGCGGCAGGGTGCGCCGCTGGAGGGGCTCGTGCATGAAGCGATCGCCAGCGGAGATTGGACGCTGATCACCGATGCCCTGCTCACGCGACTCTTCGCGCGGGCGCTCGACGATCGTCGCCTGGTGCTCCTCTCGAACCTCGGCGAAGACGTGGTGGAGGAGCTCGAGTTCGGGTACGCAGGCAGCCCCGAAGTCGTCGAGCGGCTGGCCCACCGGGCGGAGCGGCTCGCCGTCCTTGCCGAGGCCGACCGCTGTTTCCCAAAGCCTGCGGACTGACCCGGGTATTGGTTTTGGGAAGCGCAGTCACTCCGCCAGGAAGCCCCGAGCGCGAGGATCACGTGTGCCCCGTGTGACTCACCGTTGCGGGGCGACCCGGTGCCGCAGCGCATGCCTTGGCCGTGGCCCCCAGGCGCGCGAATCGATGCTGCCGGTCGGGAAGTCGCCGAGCACGAGGAACGAGTCTGCGTCGAGCTGCCATGTGGTTGCGTCATCAGTCCTCGGGCGGTAGTGGACGTCGCGCCAGGCGGCGATCCGCTCAACCTTCCCGCCAGCATCCACGCTCACTGAGCAGCCGGCCTCCGTCGGCCCAGCGACACCCGGCGGCCATGAGACGGCAGCCGTCCACGCCGCCGGCGTGCGATTGGGTAGGACGCTGCGGCGGTCGTCTGCGGCCTCTGGGTCGCGATCGATCCATGCAGCCGCGACCAGCCGGCCATCAAGCCGGCCGGCGATCAGACGGCATTGGACTGCTGCGGGCAGTCGCCAATCGATCCGGGCATCCCCCACGGCCACACGGGCTCGCGAGCCAGTCGGGCCCGCGTGGACGACCGCCACGACTCCCACGTCGCGGACGGATTCGAGCGGGCGGTTTACCTCGTTGGCAAACGCGGCGTCGTCGAGCACATCGGAGGGCGGCATCCACGCGTGGTTGTCATCGTGCTCGATCGGCACGGCGACAGGCAGCGCCACCTCCGCGAGCACCGCCGGGCTCTTCAGCACGACCTCGCCCTCCGCGAGCAGATCGCCGTCGCGGATCGTCACGTCCTCGCCGGGCAGACCGACCACGCGTTTGATCGTGGCCGCGCCATCGTCGGCGTCGATGATCCACCGCTCGAACCGGCGCGGAGGACGAGCGCGATCGATCAGCGGGAGCCAGCCCGTGGCCACGACGTCGCCCGGCATCAGGCCCGGCGCCATCGAGAGCCCGTCGACCTCGTATCGCGCTGGGCCGGCGAAGACGATCGCCACCGCCGCCACCAGAGCGGCGATCGCGGCCACGACGCCCCGGCGGACGCTCACGGTGTCAGGAAACCTTTGCCCACTGGTGGCTTTGGGCGCTGGCGAGCACGGCGTCGCAGACCTTCTGGGTCGCGAGCGCGTCGCGGAACGTCGGCGGGCAGGGCTGCTTCTTCGCGTAGGCCTCGAGGAAGTCGGCCACCTGGTGGACGAACGAGTGCTCGTAGCCGATCGCCAG
>JBBAVQ010000170.1:0-7031 GCA_040397625.1 Pirellulales bacterium
TTCCTACCCGCCGGCGCGGGCAAGTTCGACGAGCGGCCGCACCATGGAGCCCGTCGCGCCGCCGTCGGTCCATGGCCGGCTCTTCTCCGAGAATGCCGGGCCGGCGATGTCGACGTGGGTCCAGGGGATGCCGCCGACGAACCGTTCCAGAAACTTGGCCGCCGTGATGGCGCCCCCCCAACGGCCATCGCCCACGTTCTTGATGTCGGCGACCTCGCTCTTGATCTGCTCGTCGTAGTCGGGATACATCGGCAGTTGCCAGACCGGCTCGCCCACCTCGCGGGCCGCAGCGGCCACCGCGTCGCAGCACGGCTGGTCGTTCGTGAACAGGCCGGCCACGTCCTGGCCGAGGGCTACCACGCAGGCGCCCGTGAGCGTGGCCAGGTCGACGATCCGCTTCGGCTTCTCGCCGCGGATCACGTCGAGCACGTCGGCCAGCACCACCCGCCCCTCGGCGTCGGTGTTGTGGACCTCGATCGTCGTCCCGTTGCGGGCCGTGATCACGTCGCCGAGCTTGTAGGCGGCTGGGCCGGTCATGTTCTCGACGAGGCCGATGCCCACCACCAGATCGATCGGCAGCTTGAGCGCCGCGATCGTCGCGGCCGCGGAGAGCACGGCGGCGGCCCCGGACATGTCGCACTTCATCGTCAGCATGCCGTCCGACGGCTTGAGCGACAGCCCGCCGGAATCGAAGGTCACTCCCTTGCCGACGAGCGCGAGCTGGGGGATGGCGTCGGTTGCTGCGCGGCCCTGTCCTGTGCGGCCGCCCCCGCGGTAGCGGAGGATCACCAGCCGTGGCGGCCGGGAACTCCCGCGGCCCACGGCGAGGATCGCATGGCACCGTTCGCGGATGAGGCGGTCCTCGTCCCAGATTTCGATGTCGAGCCCCGTGCGGCCGGCGATCGTGGCGCACTCGTCGGCGAAGGACTGCGGGTAGATGTCGTCGGGAGCCATGTTGACGAGCCGTCGGGCGAGGTTGACGCCGTCGGCGATCACCGCGCCCCGCTCGACCGCCTCCACGGGCGCCGAGATCCAGATCGTGGTGCCGAACCTGTTGCGCTTCGGCTCGGCGCGGTAGAGATCCTGCCCCACCATGCCGACTGCGGCACCGGCGACGGCCTGCTCCACCTGCTTGGTGGTCCACGCGCCGTCGGCGACGAAGGCGACGCGGCTACGGGGCCGGGCGGCGAGGTGTCGTGATGCCGTAGCTGCCGCGCGATACAGCACGCCCGCGGTCACGTCCTCTCGCTTGCCGATGCCGACCACGACGAGCTGGCCTGCTCGCAGCCCCGGGGCGGCGAGCAGGGGCACGCACTCGTAGCGCCGCCCGGTGAGTTCGCCCGCGGAGGCGAGCCTGCCGAGCAGGCCGCCGGTTGCGGCGTCAAGCTCCGCGGCCGAGCCCATTCCCACGCCCCCCTCGGCCATGAACACAACCACGGCCTCGGCGTCGATCGAGTCGGGGCGGGTGGAGGGCTCGCACGTGATGGTGCCGGAGCCGGCGTTCGGCAGAAACTCGCGGGACATGGGCTCTTCTCCAGGAAGCGTCGCAGCCGTTCCAGAAGCCGCGAGGACGACGTGTTGTACACGTTTTCAGCCAGTGGGCGAACCGCCGCGAAGCCACGGGGATGTCAGGGCAAGGAGCACTGGCAGGACCACGAGATTGCCCACGAGCCCGCCGAGGAGCGTGAGCGCCGAGAGCCAGCCAAACGACACGGTGGGCATGAATCCGCTCGTCGTCAGGGCGAGGAAGCCGATCACCAGGGCGAGCGTGGAGAAGATCATCGCCCGGCCCGCCGTCTGGTGCGCCGTCTCCAGGGCTGCGGCATGGTCGCCCTCCACGAGTCGGCGTCGAAACGCGGTGATGTAGTGGATCGAACTGTCCACGGAGAGCCCCATCGACACGGCGGCGATCATTGCCGTGCCCATGTTGATCGGTTCACCGAACCAGCCGAGCAGTCCCAGCACGACGAAGATCGGGAGGCTGTTCGGCACCAGGGCGATCGCGGCCAGGAGCGGGCTGCCGAAGGAGGCGGCGAGGAGGAGGAAGATCCCAGCCGCTGCGATCAGAAAGGTGAGCCACTGGTCGGCGAGCAGCCGGTCGACGAGCTGCGAGAGGAGCACGAAGAAGCCAGTCACTTCAGCGCCGCGGCCTCCGGTGGCGGGATACTCCTCCGCCGCGATCCGCCGCACCTGGTCGATGATCGCCCGCTTGGCCGCCGCGGGCTGCCGTTCGTGCGCACGGAGCATGACCCTCAGCCAGATGCCGCCATCCTGGGGGTCGCGGCCGACGAGCGACCGCACGAACGCCGGCTGCCGGTCGTCTTGCTGCCGGAGCATCGCGTTCACCAGCAGCGCCTGCGCCTTCCGCGGCAGGAGTGGAGCCGCTGAGACCACGTCGGCGACACTCATCACCTTCGTCAGGGCCGGCGCGGCGACACCGTCTGGCCCTGGGGCGACGACCTCCCGCCGCAGCCGATCGGCGAAGTGGTCGGCCGCGTCGAGCTGGTCGTCGTCGATCGGCTCGGTCGCCGGTACGAGCACATCCCATACCCCGGCGCCGCCAAGCCGCGACTCCACCATGTCGTAGGCCTTCACCGTGGCGCTGGAACGGCGGAAGTTCTTCGTGAAGTCGGTCTCGACCGTCAGCCACCGCATGCCGGTCATGGCGGCGATCGTCACGGCCGCCGCCGCGGCGAGGATCGGCAGTGGATGGCGGACGATCCACCCCACGAGCGCGTCGAGCCCGCGGTCGAGCGAGCCTTCGCCCCAGGCCATGCGCGGATCGGGATCGAATCGGCCCGCCAACGCGAGGAAGGGCACCACGAGGCCCATTGCCACGAGCACCGTGACGGCGCCGACAGACGTCATGATGCCGAAGTCGTGCACCGGGCCCACGTTGCTCGCGGTGAGCGAGCCGAACCCGATCACGTCGGTGGCGATGGCGCCGGCCACAGGCCAGAAGAGCGTCGTGAACGCGGTCCTCAGCGCGTCGACTGCCGTCATGCCCAGGGTGCGGAGCCGTCGAAACTCCACGATCACGTGGGTGACGGTGCCGATCCCGACGACCGTGACCATCGCCGAGAGCATCGTCGAGACCATCGTTAGTTTGAGGCCGGCGAGGGCGAGCAGGCCGCGGGTCGTCCAGAGCGAGAACAGCACCACCGCCAGCGGCACCACCAGCCAGCGAAGGCTGCGAAAACAGACGAGCAGCACCGCGCCGGCGAGCAGGCCGCTGCCGGTTCCGAGCAGATTGCCGTCGCGCTGGAGCATCTCGAAGCCGTCCAGCAGCATCACCGGTTCGCCGGCGATCGTGCCCGACGGCATGTGCTGCATCCGCTCCCGGAGCGTGGTGATCGTCTGCTTGCGGGTCGGTCCCGTTCCTGGCCGTGCGCCAGTGCCGTCTCGCGGCTCGAGCGTGCAGGCGATGCCAGCCGTGCGGTGATCGGCGCCGACGAGATAGCCTTCCAGGAGCGACACGAGCCGCCGGGCCCAGCCGGCGGCGAGCCCGCGGTCGAGGTCGACGATGGCGTCTCCCAGGGGCGTGCTCGCCAGGCTCGTGGTGGAGGCGACGCCGGGCACCGATCCGAGTTCGGTGGCCAGCGCCCTGAGCCTGGCGATCCCCTCCGCGGTGAACAGCTGGGGATCGTCGTAGGCGGCGAGTACGGTCTCGTTGGAACCGAACGTTCGGGTCATCCGCGCGTAGGGGACGAGCGCCGGGTCGGAACGATCGAACATCGCGTCGATCGACCGCGAGAACTCCAGCCGTTTCGAGAGGAGCACCGCTGCTGCCGTGATTGCAATGGCGAGGATGGCGAGGCCAAGTCGCCGATCGATCAGAAAAGCTGAGAGTCGCGACGCGAACGAGGCCCCTAACGAGGACCCTGGGGCAGGCTGGGGAAGTGCGTCGGGGTGCGACGGGGCGGACAAGGGTGGCGACTCAAGCGGACGGCGGGGGCTGCGGCGAGGCACGACGCGGCAGCGGGCCATCTTACCGGGACTGCCGGAACGCCTGGGCAGATTGCCTGCCCTGCCTTCCCGCGGCTTCGCAGGGCGTTGCCATCAGCCCGGTTTCGCGCGACCGTTGGGCAGCGGGGAGGCCCCGCCTCCGCGCGGTGCCGGCCACGCCGCACCCGGGCGGTAACCCCCCGTGCCACCATGACTTGCGAACGGCTGGCGGCGGCCGCGATGCCTTGACCCATGCGCGCAGCCACTCCTATAAACCCGCGATTTTCCCGGCCTCCAGGCCGGTTTCGAACCCGAGCGAACGTTCCGAGTGCAGCACCGTCACCTGCCGCCGGCGCCCTTCGACCGCGCCCTCCGCCTGCGCGCGGGGCCCGGATGTCGGTCTGCGCTCGCGGTGTTGATGACGCTGGTGGCGATGGTCGTGGCGCGGCACGGGGCCGATGCGGTCGCCGCCGACGCCATGATGACCCCTGAAGCCAGCGCCGGCGCGCTGGCTTCCCTGCCGGCCAAGGGCCTCGCCGCTGCGATCGCTGAAGCGGGTCGGATCGAGGTGCCGTCGGCCGATCCCTCCGAGCCGCTCGCGGTGAAGGCCACACAAGCCGCGAAGTGGACCGAGGGCGCCTACGACGTCTGGCACCTGACGGGCGGCGTGCGGATCACGCAGGGCGCGACCGAGGCGGTGGCGCACGAGGCGGTGATCTGGATCGAGCGGGACGCCGGCGATGCCGTTGATGACGAGGGACAGGCTGCGACACCGAGGATGCGGAGCGTGCTCGTGCGCATGGCGGGTGACGCGAAGGTGACGTCGATGGCCGGGGGCGACGCTGAGCCGGCGACCGTGCGCGGACCGCGGTGGACCGGCCGGTTCTGGACGCTTCGTGAGCCGCGTCTCGATTTCGCCAGCGTGGTCGGCAGCACCGCGACACCGCCGCTCTACGAGCAGCCCGCTGAGCCCACGGTGATCACGGCGGAGGGGGGCACGGACGACGGCTCGGCGGTTCGCCTCGCTTCGGCAGAGGAGACGCCGATCGAGCAGACGCAGTTCAGCGAGTTCGGGGCGCCGGCGGTTCCGCAGGTGGCTGCCGCGGGACCAGCCCGGCGGTTGCGGGCCTTCCCGCGGTCGAGCGTGCCGCTGGCGATCAAGTGGCTACCGAGCCCGTCGGGCACCGAGTGGATCGCGGTGATCACCTCGGGCGTGAACCTCGTGATCGATGGCGTCGATCCGGCGGGGCCGCTCGACATCTCGGCCGATCGGCTCGTGATCTGGACCCGTGGCTCGGCACAGCCTGATCTCGACGGGGCCGCCGCCCAGTCGGCCGACGCGCCGCTCGAACTCTACATGGAGGGCAATGTCGTCTTCCGGCAGGGCCAGCGGGTGGTCGAGGCGGAGAACATGTTCTACGACGTGCCGCGGTCGAGCGGCGTGATCACCGGTGCCACGGTGCTGACGCCGGTCGACAACTACTCCGGTGCCGTGCGGCTACGGGCCGATGTCATGCGGCAGGTGGACCGCAGCCGGTTCGTTGCCCAGCAGACGGGCCTGACGTCGAGCCGTCTGGGTGTGCCGACGTGGGAGTTTCGCTCACGGGAGCTCGAGTTCACCGACGAGCAGGTGCCGCTGGCGAGCCCGTATGGCCAGCCGGCGATCGACCCGGCCACCGGCGAGCCCGCGGTCGAACATCAGCAGTTCATCACCAGCCGCGGCAACACCGTGACCGTCGGCGGCGTGCCCGTGCTCTGGTGGCCCATCCTCGCGACCAACGCGAAGAAGCCGACCTTCTATATCAACGACCTGCAGTTCAAGAACGACCAGATCTTCGGCACGCAGATCCTCACCGGCTGGGACGCCTTCCAGGTGTTCGGCTGGCGACGGCCGCCCGACGGCGTCGACTGGGACTTCGACGTCGATTACCTGAGCCTGCGTGGCCCTGGTGGCGGCACGTCGCTGCTCTACAACCGGCCCTCGTTCCTCGGCCTGCAGACGCCGGCCAGCGGCGATCTCGACGCCTGGTTCATCGGCGACGTGGGCAAGGACAACGTCGGCCTCTACCGACGCGACCTCACCTATCCCGGCTACCCGGATCGGACGTTCCGCGGCCGGACGTTCTGGCGGCACCGCCAGGATCTCGGCGGCACGGCCGACAGCTTCTTCGGCGGCTGGCAGGCTCGCGGCACCGCTGGCTGGATCAGCGACATGAACTTCCTCGAGGAGTATTACGAGGCCGAGTGGGAGGAAGGCTATGAGCAGCGGACATGGTTCGACCTGCGGCGGCCGGTGGAGAACCGCGAACTCCGCCTGCTGACGAGCGTCCGCCTCGATCCGTTCTTTACGCAGACGGAGTGGTGGCCGCGGCTCGATCACTACGCCATGGGCCAGCCGCTGCTCTATGACGCCGTCAGCTGGTACGAGCACTCGGGCATCGCCTACGCGAAGCAGAGCACGCCGCAGACACCGACGGTCGGCCAGGGCCGCAACATCTGGACGCTGCTCCCCTACGAGAGCAACGTGCTTGGCGAGCGGGTCGCGACCCGGCAGGAACTCGATCTTCCGTTCCAGGCGGGAGCGGTGAAGCTCGTGCCCTATGCCCTTGGCGAACTCGCCCACTGGGGTGAGGCGCTCGACGGCTCACCGCTCGACCGCGCCTACGGCCAGGTGGGCATCCGCTCGAGCCTGCCGATGTGGACGGCCGACGATGCCGTCGAGAGCCAGCTCTGGAACCTCCACGGCCTCGCCCACAAGGTGGTGTTCGAGGGCGAGTTCTCCTACGCGAATGCCACGCAGAGCATCGACCAGCTCCCGCTCTACGACCAGATCGACGACGACGCGATCAACCAGTACCGCCGCAACATTCCCTACTGGGACTTCAACGCCCCGCAGGGGTCGGGCTACCCGACGCCGCTCGGGGCGCCGTACATCTTCGGGCCGGACAACAAGTACGACCCGCGAAGCTACGCTGTCCGTCGCGGCATGGGCAGCTGGGTGACCGGCCCCACGGAGATCGTCAACGACCTCACCGCGTTCCGCGTGGCGGCCCGGCAGCGGTGGCAGACGAAGCGCGGCCCGATCG
>JBBAVQ010000171.1:0-6976 GCA_040397625.1 Pirellulales bacterium
GCCGCTCGGATCTGCCAACGCCCCGTCGCCGGACGTTCGCTACGGGCATCCTGCCCTACGCTCACTTCACGCCGGCTGCGCTTCGCCATCCTGGCTTCGCTGGCCGCCGAGCCCGGCTCTCGGGGCATCGGCAGCCCCGAGCTCACCGCGGTGATGTCGTCAGGAAGCCGGACCTGAGGCCCGGAAGCCTGCACGGGCCATGGATGGCCGTGCAGGCGTAACGAGGCCCGGAGGGCCGAGGCATCGCGATCGTGGCCCACCTTGGCTGGGCCACCGATCGTGTCAGCCTGCACGGGCCATGGATGGCCGTGCAGGCTTCTAGACAGCAACGAAAAAACTCCGCCCGGGGGTTTCCCCCCGGGCGGAGCTCACTGGCCGAAGTCGGGCAACAGATCTCCGTTCGACCTATTGACCCTCAACTCACTTGCTGGCGACCGTCCGGACCGCCTTCGCCGTCGAGGCGGAGGCATCGGGGGTCGGCTCAGCGGCACACGGCGCACAGCCAGCGCCCGCACCGCAAGCCGGCTCCGCACCGCAAGCCGGCTCGCAGCAGCCGTTGCCGGCCGAGCAGTCCGGCTCACCACCGCAGCAGCTGGTGCCGCAGCAGCTCTTGCGAGCGTGCTTGGCCTTCAGGTGGGCGATGAGACCAAGGAGGTGATGCTTCTTCTTCCGGGCACCGCAGCACGAAGCCGCACCGCAGCTGGGCTCGCAGCAGCCAGCACCAGCGTCGCAGGCCGGCTCCGCACAGCCGTTGCCGGCTCCGCAAGCAGGTTCCGCACAGCCGTTGCCAGCACCGCAAGCCGGCTCGCAGCAACCGTTCCCAGCGTCGCAGCCGGGCTCGGTGCAGCTGCCGCAGCAGCTGTGCTTCCGCTTGCACTTCGCGAACAGGCCCTTCAGGCCACCGAACAGGTCATGCTTCTTCCGAGCACCGCAGCACGAAGCCGCACCGCAGCTCGGCTCGCAGCAACCAGCACCAGCGTCGCAGGCCGGCTCGGCACAGCCGTTGCCGGCTCCGCAAGCAGGTTCCGCACAGCCGTTGCCGGCACCGCAGCCGGGCTCGCAGCAGCCAGCACCGGCATCGCAGCCGGGCTCACAGCACGAAGCACAGCCCTTGCAGCCGAGCATCCGATCGAGGAGCTCGAAACCGAAAGACTGGCTACAAAAGGTGACGCCGAGAACCAGCGCACCGAGATACATCATACGCTTCATCGAGCCACATCTCCTTTGATTATGGATCACCGGTGTGGTCGTCCCGCTCGCGACGGTGTCACCCCGAGGTTGTGATCCACTACTCTCCGCGACAGGCCTGTCGAGCCATTCCGTGACTCGAGGGATCTTCAGGTTACTGCCGCCCCCTGGTTGCCCGACGGGCACAGTGATGCCCCGGGGGACACGGGGGCTATCGGCGACCACGATCGACGCTCTTGAACGGCGCCCAAGTTTTTTGTTCTGCCCCACTTGCCCTTTCCCGTCACGGTGAGATTGCGGCGCATGCCGCCTCGGCGAGCCTTACGGCGCGTGGCCGCGGGACCGTCAGGGCTTCACGTCAGGGTCGGGCGCGACCGGCAAGGTTTGCCACTCGGAGTGCCCCTCCATGTGAAACTCTGCGGCCTGGGGATGGGCCGCGCGATTTGTTTGACAGGCTCTGCCCGACCCCTACACTTTGCCTCCGACTCTGGTGGCCGGTCGCACGAGTGCTCGTGCAGCCGGCAAACAGGGAACTCCGGTGCAAATCCGGGACGGCCCCGCCGCTGTGACCAGGCGACGAGGTCGGCCGCTTCTGGCCATTGCGGGGTGTGCGAACGAAGCGCACGTCCGCGAGAAGGCATGCGGCCGACGAAGTCTGGAAGTCAGAAGACCTACCAGGTGTCATGGGTTCGTCAGACCGCGAGGGCGGGACGGCGGACACGGTCGCCAGCGGCCGTTCGTGCATACGAATCGTCTCCCCAGGAACGGGATGCCGTGCGCCCGCGTGTCCGCCTCCGCGCGGGGCGTGCGCTCGGATGTCGCTCATCATGGTCGTATCAGTTCACCAGCCCCACGCCGGTCGAGGCATGACGCTCATCGAGCTGCTCGTGGTGGTTGCGGTCATCACCGTGCTCACGGCGATCCTGCTGCCGGCGGTGCAGACGGCTCGAGAGGCCACGCGGCGGATCGCCTGCCTCAACAATCTCCGCCACGTCGGCTGTGCCCTCCACGGCCACCTGCTGGCGCGGCGGGCCTTTCCGGTGGGGTGTACCGAGTGGCGGTCGCCCGGCAAGACGGGCGCCGAGCGGTGCCTGGCGTGGAGCAGCCGCATCCTGCCGTGGCTCGAGGAGCAGGCCGTGGCCGACCTGATCGATTACGACAAGCCGTTCGATCACGCCGACAACGCCGGGGCCGCGGCGAGTGCGCTTGCCATCTACCGCTGCCCGTCCGCCGACCGAGCCGACGCTCTCGTCGGAGGGCTCGGCCGGAGCGACTACGGCGGGGTCACGGGAGAGCGCATCACCTCTCCCAACAATCCGGAAAAGGGCGGGCTGATTCACGACCGCAGCTTCTCGCTTCGTGAGATTCCCGACGGCCTCGCGCACACCGCGCTCGTCGGTGAGTGCGCGGCAGGCACCTGGCCCGATGGGCAGTGGATCAACGGCCGCAACCTCTTCGATCAGGCCTATGCCGTGAACTGGCCGACGTGGGAGGACGAGCTTCGCAGCCGTCACCCCGGTGGTGGGCACGCCCTCTTCGGTGATGGATCGGTTCGCCTCCTCGGCGAATCGCTCGACATCCGCATCCTTGCCGCTGCCTGCACGCGGGCCGGTGGCGAGTCGCTCCCGGTCGCAGGGGCCACGCCATGATGCGACCAACTCTTCGTCAGCCCGGAGGTGCCGCTACCCACAACTGAATCCCGTGATCGCCGCCACTCGCGGCGTGCGGGAATCCGTCGTCGTGCCGGGCCCATGCCCGGCGCGGGTAGTTGCTTCGCCCCTCGGGTCACTCGGAGAGTCCATTCATGCACGCATGCCACGTTCGGGCATTTCGCCCGGCTCAGACGTTCTGCCTCGTCGTCGCCTTCCTTGCCGCCGCCTTGTCGCCCGGCAGCGGCTGGGGCGTCGTCATCGACTTCGAAAACCTCACCGTACCGGCCTCGGGTTATTTCAACGGCGATCCCGGCACGCTGGCGCCCGGCCAGTTCGTCGACACGCCCTGGGCATCCGGAGGTGCATCGTTCGACAACACGTTCGGCATCGACAGCTACGGGGGATTCGACTACCCCTACTGGTACGGCTTCGCCTACTCGAACGTGGCCAACACGACCGACCCGGCCTTCGAGAACCAATACGCCTCCTATCCCGGCGGCGGGTTTGGCTCGAGCACCTACGCCGTGGCGTATTCCGAGGCGGCGGTCGTGACGCTGCCAGTGGCGACCACGGTCTCCGGCTTCCAGATCGCCAACACCACCTACGCCGCGCTGACGATGAAGAACGGCGACCAATACGGCTTCTCGGCCCCGCTCCCCGCGGGCGGCTGGTTCTCGACCACCGCCACCGGCAGGCGCGGCGGCGCGACCACCGGGTCCGCCACCTTCTACCTGGCAGACCTCCGTGGCGGTTCGCCCCCGGGCATTCTCTCCGGCTGGTCCTGGTTCGACCTCACGTCGCTGGGCACGGTCGATCGGATCGAGTTTGCGTTCGACGGCTCCGACACGGGGACATTCGGGCTCAACACGCCGGCCTATTTCGCGATGGACGACTTCACGGTGGCCGCCGTGCCGGAGCCGACGTCGCTGGCGGCGGCGCTGGCGACCGCCGCCTGCGGAGTGTGGCAGCTTCGGAGTCGCCGCCGCCATGCGTGAGGCCGAGCGGACGGCGGAGCAGGCGGCGGCGATCGATCACAACCGCCGCGCCTGGGATCGTCTGGCTACCGATGGCGTGCCGCTCGCCCGGCCAGCGGCCGACGAGGCGTTTGGCGACCCGCGCAGCTGGCTGGGCTCGGCGGGCACCGCCGCTCGCCCGTGGCTGCCTGCGCGGCTCGACGGACTCGAGGTGCTCTGTCTCGCCGCCGGCGGCGGCAAGCACGGCCCGCTCTACGCGGCTGCGGGAGCACGAGTGACCGTGCTCGATGTCTCCACGGCGATGCTTGCGCTCGACCGCGCGGTGGCCCGCGAGCGGCGGATCGACCTGGAGATCCTCGAGGGTTCGATGGACGACCTCTCCATGTTCGCCCCGGGCCGATTCGACCTGGTGATCCATCCGGTGAGCACCTGCTACCTGCCCGACGTCTCGTCGATCTTTCGCGAGGTCGCGCGGGTCACGCGGTCGAACGGTCTCTATGTCAGCCAGCACAAGTCGCCGGTGAGCCTGCAGGCGGGGGTCGTGCCCAACGACCGCGGCCGCTACGAACTGGAGCACCCGCAGCAGCCCGGCATGCCGCTACCACCGCTGCCGCCCTCGCGGCTCCGCGAAGCGGGCACCCACGAGTACGTCCACTCCCTGGGTAGTCTCTTCGGCGGCATCTGCCGGGCGGGGTTCGCGATCGAGGACGTGGCCGAGCCCGACCATGCCCTGCCTTCCGCCGCGGTTGGCAGTACGGCCCACCGCGCGGCCTTCCTGCCTCCGTACATCCGCGTGCTCGCCCGCCGCACCGCCGACGGCCGGCCCGCCGGGGCCATCCTGCTGGTAGACTGATCGCATCATGATTTGCCTCACCATTCTCCTCACGGCCAAGGACGCGGCCGACATCCCGCGGCTCCACGACCTGCTCGCGCACGCGATGCGGAAGAGCCGTGGCGAGCCCGGCTGCCTGCGGTTCGATGTCTACCACTCCACCGCGGAGCCGCGGCGGTTCACGCTCGTCGAGCATTGGGCCGACCAGGCGGCGATCGACGCCCACCGGCTCGCCGAGGCCTACACCACGATCTACAAGCCGCAGGTGATGCCGCTCGTCGACCGCGAGGCGCATCCGAGCACGCTGTTGGATTGAAGGCGGCGGGATGATCCTCCTCATCGACAACTACGACTCGTTCACCTGGAACCTCGTCCAGCGGATCGGCGAGATCGCGCCCGGTACGGCCGTCGAGGTGCATCGCAACGACAAGATCACGCCCGCCGAGATTGCCGCGAAGGCCCCGAGTCATCTGGTGATCTCGCCCGGTCCCTGCACGCCCGACGAGGCGGGGATCTCCTGCGACGTGGTCCGGCGGTTCGCGGGGCGGATGCCGATCCTCGGCGTTTGCCTCGGCCACCAGTCGATCGGCCAGGTGTTCGGCGGCACGATCGTGCGGGCCAAACAGCTGATGCACGGTAAGGTCGACCGCATCGAGCACACCGGCAAGGGACTGTTTGCCGGCCTTGGATCACCCATCGAGGCCACCCGCTACCACAGCCTCGTGATCGATCCGCCCACGCTTCCCAAGGACTTCGAGGTCGATGCCTGGGCCGCGGCGCCCGACGGCTCGCGGGAGATCATGGCGATCCGCCACAAGACGCTCCCGATCTTCGGCGTGCAGTTCCATCCGGAGAGTTTTCTGACGCCGGCTGGCTACGACCTGCTGCGAGCCTTCCTCCGGACGGGCGCCGTCGCTGCATGATCGACCTCGCCGACGCGATCGGGCTGGTGGAGCAGACCGCGAGTCCGCTGCCGCCGCGTCGCCAGCGGCTCCTCGATGCTGCGGGCAGGCGGCTCGCCGAGGCAGTCATCGCCGACGTCGATTCGCCGCCATGGGACCGGGCGATGATGGACGGCTTCGCTGTTTGCTCGACCGACGTGGTTGATCGGGCGGCTGACGTCATCGAACTCGATGTTGTCGCCGACCTCGCGGCGGGCGACGTGACCACGCGGCCGATTCCCGCCGGCGGCTGTGCGCGGATCATGACCGGCGCGGCGATTCCGCCCGGCGCCGACGCCGTGGTGCCGGTGGAGTCGGCGGTGGATGACACGGCGGCCGCGCACGCCGGCAGCCGCGTGCGGCTCCGCGAACCGAGGTTTCGCCCGGGGCAGCACGTCGGCATCCGCGGCGCAGCCTTTCAGGCCGGGACGCCCGTGCTTCCGGCGGGCACGATCCTCACGCCCGCCGCCATTGGCTTGGCCGCCGAGGCCGGCGCCACGCACGTGGTGGCGGTGGCCCGACCGCGAGTGGCGATCCTTTCTACAGGCAGCGAGTTGGTGCCCGTCGAGGAGGTGCCGGCGCACGGCCAGACGCGGAACTCGAATGGCCCGATGATCGCAGCGGCGGTCGCGGCATGCGGCGGCGAGCCAATCCCGCTGGGCATCGCGGTCGATCGCCCCGAGGCGATCCGCGCCGCAGTGATGCAGGGCCTTGCGGCCGACGTGCTCGTGCTCTCGGGAGGCGTGTCGGCCGGCGACCTCGACCTCGTGCCGGCGATCTTCGCCGCCTGCGGCGTGGAGAAGATCTTCCACAAGGTCAGGCTTAAGCCCGGCAAGCCGGTCTGGTGTGGCCGGCTCAACCGCGGTGCCGGACAGCCGTCGGCGATCGTATTCGGCCTGCCTGGCAATCCGGCGAGCAGCCTCGTCTGCTTCGAGCTCTTTGTGCGACCGGCGATCGCGATCCTCGCGGGCCTGCCCCGCGACCGCTGGCATCTCCCGCGATGCCGCGGCGCGCTCACAGCAGCGGCGAAGGCCGCCGCGGATCGGCCCGTCTATCTGCCGTGCCGCATCACGCGGGCCGGTGCACGGCTCGATGTGACGCCGCTGCCGTGGACCGGATCGGCGGACCTGGTCGGCCTCGCGGTTGCGGACGGACTCGTCGCCCTGCCGGCCGGGGCAAAGGCCGAGCCCGGTACCGACGTCGAGGTGCTGGAGTTTGCGACGTTAGCGAGCGAGTAGGTCGGACCGAGTCGCGGCGGGCTGTGTGTGGTGCGCCGCGAGGGGCTGCCCATGCCCTCTCGCTGGACGTTCGCGTCGGGCATCGTGCCCGACGCCCTCTGCATGTCCGCTGCGCTTCGCCATCCTGGCTGCGCTTGCTCCCATAGCCCGC
>JBBAVQ010000172.1:0-6965 GCA_040397625.1 Pirellulales bacterium
TCGATCGGGCGACCGGCAAGGAGCGGTGGCACGTCGAGTGGGAGGGCTCGATGAGCGTGCCCTTCTTCGCCGCCTCCAACGGCTCCTGGATCCGCTCCACGCCCTGCGTCGACGAAGGCCGCGTGTTCGTGGGCGGGATGCGGGACGTGCTCGTCTGCCTCGATGCCGCCAGCGGCGGAGAGCACTGGCGGGTGGACTTCACGAAGGAGCTCGAGAGCCCACTGCCGGCGTTCGGGTTCGTGTCGAGCCCGCTGGTGATCGGCGACCACGTCTACGTGCAGGCCGGCTCGGGCTTCGTGAAGCTCGAGAAGGCCACCGGCAACGTGGTCTGGCGGACGCTCGACGACGGCGGTGGCATGATGGGCAGCGCGTTCTCGTCGCCGTATCCCGCCACGATCGGCGGCGTGTTCCAGATCCTCGTCCAGACGCGGGAGCAACTCGCCGGCATCGATCCGGAAAACGGCACCGTGCTCTGGAAGACGCCCGTGGAGGCCTTCCGCGGCATGAACATCGTCACACCCACCGTGCACGACGGCCACGTGTTCACCACGAGCTACGGCGGCGGCTCGTTCCTGTTCGCCGTCGATGCCGCCAACACGCAAAAGCCCGTGGAGCAGCTCTGGCGGAACAAGGTCCAGGGCTACATGTCGACGCCGATCGTGATCGGCGGCCACGCCTACGTGCACCTCCGCAACCAGCGGTTCGCCTGCCTCGACCTCGCCACCGGTAAGGAGGCCTGGATCACGAAACCCTTCGGCCGCTACTGGAGCATGGTCGCCCAGGGCGACCGGATCCTGGCGCTCGACGAGAAGGGCGAGGTGCGTCTCATCAGGGCCACGCCTGAGCAGTTCGAACTTCTCGGTGAGGCGAAGGTGGCCGCCGAGGAGAGCTGGGCCCATCTCGCCATCGAGGGCCAGGAACTCTACGTCCGCGACCTCGAAGGCCTCTCCGCCTACCGGTGGAAGTGACATCCGGGCCGCACGTGAACCTCGCCCGTCGGGGCGAAAACGGTAAGACACACAGGTTGAAAACCTGTGCTACGTAAAGCACACAGGTTGACAACCTGTGCGACGGGGAACACCCGTGCGACGAGCGGCGGTCACCACTTGCGGTGTTCGAGCCGATCGACGAGCGTCGGCTTGCGGAGCACGATCAGCGGGTCGGTCTGCTCGCGGGCCCAGGCGAAGCTCATCGGCTTGGCGAGGATCATCCCGGCCACGAAGCCGGCGATGTGCGCCGAGTAGGCCACGCCGCCGCCCCCGCCCTGATCCACGAATCCGCTGACGAGCTGAAACAGGAACCAGATGCCGACGGCGATGTAGCCTGGCACGTCGACCATCATCCGCATCAGGATCACGCTCACCCGGCGGTGCGGATGGAGCACGAGGTAGGCGCCGAGCACGCCGGAGATGGCTCCCGAGGCGCCGAGGCAGGGCGTGAGCGATGCCTCGCCGGAGGCGTTGAGAGCCACGAACGCGAGCGAGGCGATGATGCCGGTGGCGAGGTAGAAGAGCAGATACGTCAGGTGGCCCATGTCGTCTTCGATGTTGTCGCCGAAGATCCACAGAAACCACATGTTGCCCAGCAGGTGCATGATGCTGCCGTGCATGAAGATGGCGGTGAACAGCGTCATCCACGGCGGAACCGGCGTCTCCATGAGCCCCGGGTCGGCGATCTGGATGTCGCCCTGGGGGGTGTGGATCGTCTTGAGCGAAGGTTCGGTGACGATGTCCTGCCCGGTGAGGATCTCCTTCGGCACCTGCACGTAGGCCATCGTGAAGGCCTCGTTGGACCCCATGCCCTGCAGGACGACGAACACGAGCACGTTCACCGCAATCAACGCGATCGTCACGAACGGAAATGTCCGGCGGTCGGAGTTGTCGTCACCGACGGGAAAAACCATGGCTGTTGCCGCCCAAGGGAGGAGGAGTCGATCACCTGATGCCGATGGAAGGATAGCCATGGGCCGGGGTTCCCGCGAACCCACACCCTCCAGACTGCCATGCGAAACCGCTCATCCCGGGCCCAACGCCGCCGCACGCCCCCGCTGCGAACCGACTGCGAGCGGCTCGAACCGCGGAGGTGCCTGGCCGCCGCTGCCGGCGTCACCGAGCGGATCCACTGGAACGGCGAGCACGTCAACGCCCGCTGCGGAGCCTGGGTCGTCCGCACCGAGCGGCCCCTCGCGGCGGCCGACCTCGCCGGCGGCCTCGGCTGGCGAACGACATCGCTCGGTGAGGGCTGCGCGTTGCTTGTCGCCCCAGGCGTCTCCGCCGACGGCATGCACGCGTGGGCCGGTCGCACGCCGGCGGTCGTGTCGATCGAGCCCGACGTCGCCCTCGCATCTCTGGCGATCCCCAACGACGCCTCGTTCGGCGCGCTCTGGGGCCTCACCAACTCCGCACAACCTCGGGGGATCGGCGACTCCGACATCAATGCTCCCGAGGCCTGGGAAATCACCACGGGGTCCCGCAATGTCGTCGTGGCCGTGATCGACAGCGGCATTGACTACACGCATCCCGACCTCGCCGCCAACGTCTGGACGAATCCCCGGGAGGTCGCCGGTGACGGGATCGACAACGACGCCAACGGGTTCGTCGACGACGTCCGCGGCTGGGACTTCGCCAATGCCGACGCCGACCCGATGGACGACGATGGCCACGGCACGCACGTGTCGGGCACGATCGGTGCGGTGGGCAACAATGCCATCGGCGTGACCGGCGTGAACTGGCAGGCCTCGATCATGGGGCTCAAGTTTCTCGATGCCCAGGGCAACGGCTACACCAGTAACGCCGTCGCCGCCGTGATCTACGCCACGCGGATGCGCCGCGATTTCGGCGTGAACGTGGTGGCCATCAACGCCAGTTGGGGAGGCGAGAAGCGGTCGGCCGCGCTCCGCAATGCGATCGCCGCCGCCGACCGGGCGGGCATCCTGTTCGTGACCGCCGCCGGCAACGAGTCGTCCAACAACGACCGTGTGGCCTCTTATCCGGCCAACGACGCAAGCGACGCCGTGATCGCGGTTACGGCCACGAACCGCTCCAACCGGCTCGCGGCGTTTTCCAACGTTGGGTCCACCACCGTGGATCTCGCCGCCCCGGGCGTGGCGATCCTCTCGACGGTGCCGGGTGGAGGCTATGCGACCTTCAGCGGGACCTCGATGGCCACGCCGTATGTGACCGGCACGGTCGCCCTGATGGCGGCGGCCAACCCCCGGGCGACGCCGGCGGAGATTCGGTCGGCGATCCTGTCCACGACGAGGCCGGTCGCCGCCCTCGCCGGCAAGGTGGCCACGGGCGGCGTGCTCGACGCGGCCGCAGCCGTGCGGGCGATCAGCCAGCCGACGCCGACGCGGGCGGTCACCACGCTGCCACGCGACGCCGGCGACACGCTGCCGCGGGCCCAGCCGGTGGCGGAAACGACGGGAAGCGTCACGCTTGCAAGCAGGATCGGTGACGGCCCACGCGGCCGCCGCGACGTCGATCTCTTTCGCGTGAGCCTCGCCGCCGGGCAGCGGTTCATGATCGAGGTGACCGCTCGGAGGCTGACCAGCCCCTCGACGCTCGACAGTTCCCTGCGACTCTTTGACTCGAAGGGCCGTCAGCTCGCCGCCAACGACGACACGTCTGGCACGCCCGATAGTTCGCTCTCGTACACGGCCCCGAAAGCCGGCGTCTACTACGTGGGCGTGTCGGGCTCCGGGAACATGGCCTACAAGCCGTCGCGGGCGAGTTCCGGCAAGAGCAGCTCAACGGGCGCGTACCAGATCGAGTTCACGTTCGACCCGTAGAGCACTGCACCCCCGTAGAGCAGGTTTTCAACCTGCTCCGTACTCGGCACAGGTTGAAAACCTGTGCTACTTCTCCGGCAACAACAGGTTAGAAACCTGTGCTACTTCCCTGGCAACAACAGGTTAGAAACCTGTGCTACTTCTCTGGTAGCCTGCGGTGCACATGCCGCGAGGTGATCACCGAGTGAAGCGATGCACCATGGTGTGCGAATACATCTGCCCGGGATCGAGCCGCGGGCTCGGCCAGTCGGCGTGGTGGACGCTGTCGGGATACTTCTGCGTCTCCAGGCAGAGGCCGCCATTGCGGGCATACACCGCGCCTCCCTTGCCCTTGAGCGTGCCGTCGAGAAAACCGCCCATGTAGACCTGCACGCCGGGCTGATCGGAGAGCACCTCGAGCGTCCGGCCGCTGGCGGGATCGCGAAACGTCGCCGCCGTGCGGAGCACGCCGTCGGGCTGCCAGCCGCGGACGACGTAGCAGTGATCGACGCCCGTGGGCGTGTCGGGGCCGGCATCGGGCGGAATCTCCTTGATGGCGGGGCCGCAGCGGCCCCACGGCGTCCGTTCGGGCCGGAAATCAAAGGGCGTGCCCTCGACCGCCGCAAACTCGCCGGTCGGTATCGCCCCGGCATCGACCGGCAGGTAGCGGTCGGCGGCGACGGCCAGTTCGTGGCCGGCGATCGACCCAGAGCCGTGGCCCGCAAGATTCCAGTAGGCGTGGTTCACGAGGTTCACGACGGTGGGAGCATCGGTGGTGGCCGTCATCTCCACGATCAGTTCCCCGGCTGGCGTCAGCGTGTAGACCGCCTGGGCGACGACCCGGCCCGGGTAGCCCTCGTCGCCGTCGGGTGAGACGAGTTCAAACTCGACCGCCGGGCCGCGGTCGCTGGCCTTCGGCGTGCCCTTCCAGAGCTGCTTGTCAAAACCCTTCTCGCCGCCGTGCAGATGGTTCGCACCGTTGTTGGTGGCGAGCGTGTGCGGCGTGCCTTCGAGTTCGAAGCGACCGGCGGCGATGCGGTTGGAATAGCGGCCGCAGATCGCGCCGAAGTAGGGGTGGCCGGCGAGATAGCCGTCGAGGGTGTCAAAGCCAAGCACGACGTCAACGGGTTCACCGGTAGCGCCGTCCTTCGGCGGCACAACGAACGACGTCACGATCGCGCCGTAGTCGGTGATCGTCGCCTTCCACCCACCCGGCACCTCCAGATTGTAGAGGTGGACAGGTCGACCATCGGCCAACGTGCCGAAGGCTTTCACGGTGGGCACGTGCATCGTCATCGCTCCAGAAGGTGTGTCGTGCTGCTCGGCGGCGTGGCAGAGGGCCATGCCGCATGCCACGGCGCAGGCCGTCGCCAGCCGGATGATCGTCAAGGTGTTCATGATCTCCCCCAGTGATGTCGCCCGACCGCGGATCCGCGGTGGCGGCAGTCTACCGCGCGTTCCACCGCCGCTACGTCTTGGCGACTGTCCGCTGCTTCGGCGTGCTCTCGGCCTCTTCCTGCTTCACCGCGATCCAGCCATCCACGCTCCAGGGCCCGCCGCCATAGGCGGCGAGCGTGAGCAGGCCGCCGCCGATGGCGAGGTTCTTCATGAACTGGATTGTCTGCAGCTGCCGCTGGCCGGCATCGACGAACCTCCAGAAGTCGTGAAAATAAAACGTGGCGGCGGCGAGGAAGGCGAGCAGGCAGAGGGACCCGATCCGCGTCCATGCCCCCAGCAGCAGGGAGAGGCAGCCCACGAGCAGGAGGCCGATGGCGCCAAAGAGGGCAAACTTCGGAACGGGAACCCCTTCCGACGCCATGTAGGCTGCCGTCGTGGAGAAGTGCAGCACCTTGTTGGCCACGGCGCTGGCGAACACGGCGGCGAGCATCAGCCGCGCGAGCAGCGTCGTCGCCCCCTGCATCACGTCGGCCATCTGCTGCATCGCACGAGACTCCACGCCCGGAGAAAAAGCCTCGTCATGGTCGCCCACGGACGGCGGCGGGGCAAGGCCGAAAACCGTCGCAATTCAGGCAATCTGGTCGCGGGTGACGCAGTGGATCGCGCCGCGGCCGCGGATCAGAGCGGTGCAGTCGAAGGGCTCGATCATCCGGCCTGGGAAGCAGGATTCCAGCGTCCGTAGGGCCGGCTCGTCGGTCGGCCCGCCAAACACCGGCACCGCCACGAAGCCATTGCCGACGAGGAAGTTGAGGTGGCTCGCCGGGAGCTGCGTGCCCTCGAAGGCAAACCGGGCCGGGATGTCGATCGGAATCACCTCGAGGCTCCGGCCACGGGCATCGGCCGCCGCGCGGAGGATGGTGAGGTTGCGGTCGAGCGACTCATGGTTGGGATCGAGCCGATCGGGCTGCCGGGCGGCGACCACGCGGCCCGGGGCGACAAACCTCGCGAGCTGGTCGATGTGGCCGTCGGTGTCGTCGCCGGCGAGATCGCCGCCGACCCAGATCACGCGATCGATCGCGAGGTGCTTCCGCAGGACGCCTTCCAGCGCGTCGCGGTCGAGGCCCGGATTCCGCTTGGGGTCAACCACGCACCGCTCGTTGGCCATGAGCGTGCCGTCGCCGTCGGTCTCGATCGCACCCCCTTCGAGCACGACGCGAGGCTCGATCGACGTGAGGCTCTCGTGCTTCGCGATCGCCCGCGCCACGCCCGCGTCGGCATCCCAGGGCGGATACTTGCCGCCCCAGGCATTCCATTCCCAGCAGGCAGCGCGAGGCCGTTGGCTCCGGGAGGCGTCGCGTGGCACGAGAAACACTGGCCCCGTGTCGCGGATCCATGAGTCGCTCGTGGGGATCTCGACGAACGCCACGTTCGCCGCGTCGGCGAGCGACGACCGCGGCGCCGCGAGCACCTCGCGCGAGCCGATGACCTGCACCGGTTCGTACCGCGAGATCAGACGCGCGAGCCGTTCATACACCGGCGGGATCGCCTCGAAGGGCCCGAGAAACGTGGCCCGGCGGTGCGGCCACGCGATCCACGTGGCGGCGTGCGGCTCCCACTCGGCCGGCAGCCTGAAAATCGGGGACGGGAGCTGATTTCCTAATGGGAAATCAGCTCCCGTCCCCGATTTTCCTTTCTGGGTTTTCATCTACCCGCCCCACCGGCCGAGCAGACCGCCGTAGGCGTCGATCCGCCGATCGCGGAAAAAGGGCCACCGCGTCCGCGACCACTCGATGCGATC
>JBBAVQ010000173.1:0-6959 GCA_040397625.1 Pirellulales bacterium
CACTGGGCGCTCTCGATGGAACTCCACGGCGAGCAGGTGGCCGGCCGCAGCATGCGGAAGTTTGCGATCAAGTATGCCCGCGTGCACCCCGAGTCGCTCGCCGTCCGCGACGCCTTCATCGGCGTGAAAGTGAACGCCGACTGGCAGGCCGTGCTCGACCGCTTCTATGCCACCGACGGCCCCGGACGCGATCCGGCCGACGACGTAGACGAGGTGAGCGACTGCGACGGGGCCTGACGAGCGAGCACCGCGCGGCACTCGTCGGCCATCACGCCCGCTTCGATCCACCGGCCGAGGGCCCACTCGGCCGCCACGCGGATCACCGGGTCGTCGTCGCGGGCCGCCGCGGCCAGGGCTGGAAAACTCTCGGGGTCTGGGTGGTTGCCCAGGGCGATCGCCGCTGACCGCAGCAGGCCCGTCCGCTTCGCCCGCTTGATCGCCGATCCCTTGAACCGCTTTCGAAAAGCCTGCTCGTCGAGGCCGAGCAGACCTGCAAGCGAGAGCGTGGTCTCGCCGCCACGCGGCTGAAACGTCGGTTCGCTCGAGCCCGGCGCATGCCGGTTCCACGGGCAAACCTCCTGGCAGATGTCGCAGCCAAAGATCCAGTCGCCCATGCCCGGGCGAAGATCCAGGGCAACGGGTGCCTGACTCTCGACCGTGACCGCGCTGATGCATCGCGCCGCGTCGAGCACGCCGGGCTCGGGCAACGCTCCGGTCGGGCAGGCGTCGAGGCAGGCGGTGCAGGTGCCGCAGTGGTCGGTCTGCAAGGGCGCATCGGCCGGCAGGACGAGGTCGGTGAGAAACGCCGTGAGGAAGAAGTAACTGCCGGCCTTGGGGTCGATGAGCATCGTGTTCTTGCCGAACCAGCCGAGGCCGGCAGCCCAGGCGAAATCCCGCTCGGCGATCGGCGCGGAATCGACCACGCCCCGCGTCTGACAGCCGGGCACGCGGGCTTCGAGCCATGTCGAGAGTTGATTCACCCGTGCTCGCAAGAGGTCGTGGTAGTCGTCGCCCCAGGCATACCGGGCCACCCTGCCCCGTCCCGGCGGGCACGCCTGAGCATCGGAACTCGTGGCATGGTCGGTGGCGAGCATTACCACGCTGGCGGCCCCGTCGAGGAGGGCCGTGGCCGATCGCCGTAACGGTTCGTGACGCTCCAGCCATTCCCGCAACGGGCCGGCCAGCCCGCGGGCCAGCCATCCCCGAAAGGCCTCGTGGTGGGGAGGCTCGACAAGCGAGGTGATCCCGACCCGCGAAAACCCGAGCCGGAGGGCCTCTGCGCGGAGTTCGGCCGCCATGGCGGCTGGATCGGCGGTGTGCGGCGGCGGCGACTGCATCGACCGGCGAGGTTGGGCAAGCGTCAATGGAAGGCGGCAGGAACTGCTCTAGACCCGTGGCCCAGACTCGCTATTGTCCCGCCCTCCCATTGTCCCACGCGGCGGCGGGATTCCAACTCATTCCCACGTGGAGTGCAGACGTGTCGATCATCCCACACCCACGACACCCGGCCCGCAGGCCATTCCTCGCAGGTCTGCTCGGCATTCCGCTCCTGCTCGCCGCGGGCTGCCAGACGCCGCAGACAGGAACGGTCGCACCGCCAGCCACCGGCATGATCGGCCAGCCCGCCGCCTACGGCAGCTGGGCCACGCCCCCGCAGGGAGCCGCCTATCCGCCCACCGTCAGCGCTCCGCCAATGCAGGTCGCCGGCGCCGCACCGCCGCCGATGCCGGGCCCCGCAACGCAGTGGCAGGCAGCGGCCCCCGCAGTACCGGCGGCGCCCGCCGCACCGGCCGGCAACGCCTGGTCGTGGTCGCAGCCTTCAACGGCGGCACCGCCGTCGATGCAGCAGTACGGGAACCAGCTGCAGGCGCAGGCCAACCAATATCAGCAAAGCATGACCAACCAGGCCCAGCAGTACGCCAATCAAGTGCCGCAGCAGGCGCAGCAATACGCCAACCAGGCGCAGCAATACGCGAACCAGCAGATGCAGCAGGCGAACGCCCAGGCCCAGAACGCGATGAACCAGTACTCGCAGCAGATGCAGCAGGGGATGCAGTCGGCCCAGCAGCAGGTCACGGCACAGATGCCGACCTACCAGGCGCCGCCCACGACGAATGCCTCGTGGAATCCCTTCGCCACCCCGGCCCAGTCGCTACCCCCGGCCCGCGCCACGCCCTCCACAGCCGTGCCGAACTACTGAGCCGGCGATGCGAGGATCGCGGGTTATTAACCCGTGCCTCATTTTTCGCAGGTTGAAAACCTGCGGCTACTCCGGACACGTAGCACAGGCGGACACGTAGCACAGGTTTTCAACCTGTGCCTCATATTCCGCAGGTTGAAAACCTGCGGCTACGCGGGGACAGCCGTACCCAGCGTCCGCCCCGGGCGGCGGGCGCAACACCGGGTACCATAGAGGCATCGCCCCTGGGTGCCTTCGCATGTTTCGCTGGCTCGGCGGTATCGCCCCCGGACGCCCTCCCGCCATCACCGCCGCCACCTGGCGGCAGGTGCGCGAGATCAACGCGCTCGCGGCCGAGATGGAAGCCCTCGACGACGTCGCCCTCAAGCGGCTCGGACGGTCGCTCTCCTACCGAGCGAAGGCTGGCGAGCCGCTGGAGTCGCTGCTCGTCGAATCGTTTGCGGCCACCCGCGAGGCGGGTCGCCGCCGCATCAGCATGCGGCACTACGACGTGCAGCTCCTCGCCGGCTCGGCGCTCGTGAAAGGGGCGATCGCCGAGATGCAAACGGGCGAAGGCAAGACGCTCGTCGCCACGCTGCCGCTCGTGCTCTACGCCCTCGCCGGCAAGGGAGCCCATCTCGCCACCGTCAACGACTACCTCGCCCGCCGCGACGCGGAATGGATGACACCGATCTACGAGGCCCTCGGTTTAAAGGTGGGCATCGTCGAATCGCAGATGGACTTCGACGAGCGGCGCAAGGCCTACGCCTGCGACGTCACCTACGGCACGGCGAAGGAGTTTGGCTTCGACTTCCTCAAGGACCGGCTGATCAAGCGGCAGCTCGATGAGGGGAGCGGTGATCTCGGCGCCCAACTCACCGGCGGGTCTGCAGCCGGCGGCGCGAAACTGCTGCAGCGGCCCTTCTGGTTTGCACTCGTCGACGAAGCCGACAACGTGCTGATCGACGAGGCCCGCACGCCGCTGATCATCGCCTCGCCGCCCGGCGAGGCGCAGGCGGCCGAGCAGGCGCTGTTTCGGTTTGCGGCCAAGGTCGCCACCTCGCTCGAGGCCGACGAAGACTTCGAGCAGGATGTCCAGAAGCAGACCTGCGAACTGCTCGGCCGCGGCCGCAGCCGCGTGAGGGCGTTCGAGCGGCCCGCGGAGCTCGATTCGACGAGCCTGCTGGAGATCTACGACGCCGTCGAGCGGGCTCTCCGCGCCCGCCGATTCTTCAGCCGCGACCGGCAGTACGTCGTCCGCGACGGCAAGATCGTGATCATCGACGAGTTCACCGGCCGGGCCGCCGAGGGCCGCAGCTGGAAGGACGGCCTGCATCAGGCGGTGGAGGCCCAGGAGGAGATCGAGGTCACCGTGCCCTCGGGCCACGCCGCCCGGATCACGATCCAGGATCTCTTTGCCCGCTGGCCCCACTTGGCGGGCATGACCGGCACGATCGCCACGAGCGCCAGCGAGCTCTCGCGGACCTACGACGTGGCGGTGGCGGTGGTCCCCACCAACCGGCCGGCGATTCGTCAGCGACTGCCGGCCGCCGTCTGCGCCGACCAAGACGACAAGTTCGCGAGGATCGTCGCCGAGGTGGCCGAGATGCATGCCGTGGGCCGGCCCGTGCTGATCGGCACGCGGTCGATCGACAAGTCGGAGAAGCTCTCCCAGATGCTCACTGAGGCGGGCCTCGTGCACACCGTGCTCAACGCCCGGCACATCGAGCGGGAGGCGGAGATCGTCTCGCAGGCGGGCCAGCATGGCCAGATCACGGTCTCGACGAACATGGCCGGCCGCGGCACCGACATCAAACTCGGCGACGGCGTGCAGGAACTCGGCGGCCTGCACGTGATCTGCACGGAACTGCACGACTCGGCACGCATCGACCGCCAGCTCGTCGGCCGTTGCGGCCGGCAGGGCGACCCCGGCACCTGGCGGCAGTATGTGGCCCTCGACGACGACATCCTCGTGCAGGGCTACGGCCCCCAGCGGGCCAAGCGGATCATCGCGGGCCTACGATCGCGGCTCGGCGGCAATCCTGAATCGCTCCTGAAGAGGTTCAAGGGAGCCCAGCAGCGGGTGGAGGCCAGGCACCGTCGCCAGCGGCGGATTCTCGAATACGTCGAGCGGCAGCGGGCCGAGGCCCACATCCAGATGAGCCAAGACCCCTATCTCGATTCGCCGTCGTAGAGCCGTACGGCAGCCGTACCGCTTACGCGGTTACGCTTTCTGGTCAGGAAGCCCAATCGCGTAAGCGATGGGGGCAGAGCCCGGCGTACGGCAGCCGTACCGCTTACGCGGTTACGCTTTCTGGTCAGGAAGCCCAATCGCGTAAGCGATGGGGGCAAAGCCGCCGCGGTTGCGATTGACTCGTAGGCCAGCTGTCTGTGAGTCTGTAGTGCATGAAGGCGATCCTCTTCTGCAGCCTGCTTGCCGGATGCTGTTGTGCCGTGGAGACCCACGGCGACGATGCCGCGCCTCCGGCCGCCGCCGACCCCGCGACGAGCGATTCCGCAAAGCTGCTCGGCGAACTCCTCGAGCCGCTGGCGAGCCGGCCCGGCGCGCCGCAGCTCGCCCCGGTGGATGCCAACCTCTACGCACGGCCGCTGCCGCTGCTCGAGGTGATCGAACGGTCGGGCGACAAGAACCGTCGCCTCTGGATCTCACAGGCCTACTGGAAAGTGTCGGCCGCCTACGCCCAGATCCGCTGCTGCACCGAGGCGATCGAGCGGCTGGAGCTGATCGCCCCCGGCGGCGACCCGCACGACCGGGCCACGCTCGACGTGGCCGTGGCGGCCGCCCGCGCCGACCTCGCCGACGCGCGGGCCCAACTCGGCGTGGCCCAGCAGGAACTCGTCGATCTCGCGAGGCTCCCGCTCACCGAGCCGCTGCCCTGGCCCGTTGACCGGCCGCTCGCCGGCCCCTACCAGACCCACTTCGACGCCATCTTTTCCACGCGGCCCGCCACCGGCCGCGTCCGCGCGATCGCCCGCACGCTCCCCTCGCGGCACGAGGCGCTTGAATCGCGGGCAGCGGCCGTGCGTGCGGCCGCCAAGGCGATGGGCATGGCGGAGGCCGACCACGCCAAGGGCAACCGTCCGATCGAGGCGGTCGTCGCCGCCCATGCCGCGCTCGTGGGCCAGCAGCGGGAGTTTCTCCAGGCGACCAAGGCCTACAACCTCGACATCGCGGAATACGCGATGGCCGTGGCCGACGCTTCGGTGCCCGACGACCGGTTCGTGTCGATGCTGATCGGAACGCCGATCCAGTGGCGGCAGCAGCAGCCTGGTCCGCCAACGTCGGCCACCCCTCCCGCGACGAGTGGTACGCTAGGGCCATGATCGCCCCGCCCCGCCCCGCCCCGCTTTCGATCGGCCCCGTGGTCGTGGACCCGCCGATCCTCCAAGCGCCGATGGCGGGCTACACCAACTACGCCTACCGGCAGGTCGTCCGCGAGTTTGGCGGCGCGGGCCTCCTGGCCACCGAGATGATCGCGGCGCGGAGCGCGATCTGGCTGGACAGCCACCGCAGCGAAAACCCCGACCGGCTCTGGGGCGTCCGCGACGAGCCGCGGCCGCTCGCCGTGCAGATGTGGGACAACGATCCCGACAACCTTGCCCAGGTCGGCCGCCGGCTTGCCAAGGATTTTCAGGTGAGCGTGGTCGATCTCAACTTCGGCTGCCCCGTGCGGCAGGTGACCGAAAAAGCCCACAGCGGCTCGTGGCTCCTCCGCGATCCCGACCGCGTGGGCACGATCGTCCGTCGCGTGGTGGAGGCCTGCGACGGCGTACCGGTGACGGCGAAGATCCGGCTCGGCTGCGCCGACACGTGCCGCACCGGCGTGGAAGTGGCTCAGCGAATCGAAGAAGCAGGTGCCTCGTGCCTCACCGTGCACGGCCGCGTGGCCGCACAGTTTTTCAAGGGCGAAGCCGACTGGGACGGCATCACCGAGGTGAAGCGGAGCGTGTCGCGGATGCCGGTGGTGGGCAACGGCGACATCGACTCGGCGGAGACGGCCGTCCGCCGGCTCCGCGAGAGCGGCTGCGACGGCGTGATGATCGCCCGCGAGGCGCTCTCGAAGCCGTGGATCTTCGCCCAGGCCGCAGCGCTGCTCCGCGGCGAAACGCCGCCGCGGGATCCCACGCTCGATGAGCAGCGGGAACTCGTGCTGCACCACTACGATCTCGTCTGCCGCCGGTTCGGCGTGGAGCGGGGCACGCTCCTGATGCGAAAATTTGCGTGCGCCTACGCCCAGGGACTCCCCGGCGCCCGCGACTTCCGCGGCAAGGTGTCGCGAGTGGTCACCCGCGAGGAGTTTCTCGAGGTGATGCGGACGACGTTCCCGCGAAACACCGCAGGTTGCCAACCTTCGGCCACGTAGCGCAGGTTTTCAACCTGCGAGAGAACAGGCACAGGTTGGAAACCTGTGCTACTCAGGGGAAGGCTCGGGGCTGCCCGTGCCCCGAGAGCCGGCGTTGCTGACCAGCGAAGCCATGGATGGCGTAGCGCAGTCAGCATCGAGTGAGTGAAGCCCAGGATGGGCGAAACGAACGTCCGGCGACGGGGCACGGGCAGCCCCGAGCCGGCGCGGCGTCGCATCAGCTCAGCACAATCCCGGCCAGCGGGCCCGAACCTCGCGGCCCGCGTACAGCGCACCGTCGCCGAGCGACTCCTGGATGCGGAGCAGCTGGTTGTACTTCGCGATCCGGTCGCTGCGGGACGCCGAGCCGGTCTTGATCTGGCCGGTCGAGAGGCCGACGGCGAGGTCGGCGATCG
>JBBAVQ010000174.1:0-6954 GCA_040397625.1 Pirellulales bacterium
GAACATGCCCGCCGGCCACCTCGCCGGTCTGTTCAACGCCCGGGGGCCGAACCTCAACTGCCTCACCGCCTGCGCCGCCTCCAGCCAGGCGATCGGCGAGGCTTGCGAGATCGTCCGCCGCGGTGAGGCCGACGTGATGCTCTCGGGCGGCACGCACAGCATGATCCATCCCTTCGGTGTGACGGGCTTCAACCTGCTGACGGCCCTCTCCACGCGAAACGACGAGCCACACCGGGCCAGTCGGCCGTTCGACAACGACCGCGACGGCTTCGTGCTCGGCGAGGGGGCCGCGATGGTGGTGCTCGAGGAGCTCGAGCATGCGAAGCGCCGGGGCGCGAAGATCCACGGCGAGGTCCTCGGCTACGGCTCCACGGCCGACGCCTACCGGATCACCGACACGCACCCCGAGGGCCGCGGGGCGGCCGCCTGCATCACGATGGCCCTGCAGGATGCCGGGCTCGGCGTGAACGACATCCACTACATCAACGCCCACGGCACGAGCACCGACGTCAACGACAAGGTGGAGACGCTGGCCATCAAGAAGGTGTTCGGCGAGCGGGCCTACAAGATCCCCGTGTCGAGCACGAAGAGCATGATGGGCCACCTGATCGCGGCCGCCGGGGCGACGGAGCTGATCGTCTGCCTGCTGTCGATTCGCGACGGGCTGCTGCCGCCGACGATCAACTACGAGACGCCCGACCCGAACTGCGACCTCGATTACGTGCCCAACAAGGTCCGCGAGGGCAGGGTGGATCAGGCCCTCTCCAACTCGTTCGGCTTCGGCGGCCAGAACATCTCGCTGATCGCCGGCCGCTTCCGCGGCTGACGCCCGCCCTCAGGAAGCCCCGAGCGCGGGCGAGGGCTTGCATCAGTAGCGTTCCACCGGCGAGCGGCTGCCGTCTTCCGTGCTCCGCAGCCGGGCGCGCTCCTCGCCGAGGACGGCCACCCGCAGGTTCCAGATCTCCGCGTTGATCGCGTCGAACTCAGCCCGCGAGTAGGGCGTGGCCGGCTGCATCCGCGACTTGAACTCCCGCACCCGTTCGAGCGCCGCGTCGAGCAGCGGGCGGGGCTGGCCGGCGAGCACCGTCCGGGCCCGTTCGAGGAGCTCCACGCGGTGGCAGATCATCAGCAGGTCGTTGCCGGCGGCGAGCGCGAGCCCGAGCACGTCGTCGAACGAGCCGGTGTTGAGGATCGCCCCCATGTCGAGGTCGTCGGTCATCACGAGCCCGCGAAACCCCATGGCCCCGCGGAGCAGGTCGGTGATCATTCCCGGCGAGAGCGACGCGGGACGGATCTGGGCGTCGAGCGACGAATAGTGCACGTGGCCGATCATCATGCTGTCCACCAGCGGCACGAAGTGCCGGAACACGGCCAGCTCATGGGCCTCCATCTCGGCGCGCGGCCGGTTCACCAGGGGGAAGCCGTGGTGCGGATCCTCGCCGGCCATCGAGTATCCCGGAAAGTGCTTGCCGCAACTGAGGATGCCGCCGGCGCGGAGGGCATCGTTGAACTCGCCTGCCAGGGCGATCACCTCGGCGACGCTTCGGCCGTAGCACCGCCCCCGGAGGGAGTTGTCGGCCTGGTCGTCGAAGGAGATGTCGAGCACGGGGCAGAGGTCGAGGTTGAACCCGAACAGCCGCAGCAGCCGGGCGGTCAGTTCGCCGTGCCGCCGCACGAGCGCGGCGGAGCCCTTGTCGCGGAGCTGCTGCGCGTTGGGGGGCTCCTCGCCGATCAGCCGGAGCCGCGAGACTCGCCCCCCCTCCTGGTCGATGGTGATCACGGGCTCGACCGCGGAGAGGTCGCGGAGGTCGTCGATCAGCCGCCGCACCTGCTCGGGCGACTGGATGTTGCGGCCGAAGAGGATGAAGCCTCCCGCCTGCACCCGCCGCAGCATCGCCGCCGTTTCGGCGTCGAGCACCGGCCCGGGGATTCCGACGAGCAGTAACTGACCGACATCGTGTGTCATGCACGCATCTCCTTCGTTCGCTGTCCCTCGTCTGCATCGAGCGGGATGAATGCCGTGGCGATCAGGCCAGGAATGGTCGCCACCATCACCCACAGGAAGAAGGTGGGATAGCCGACCTGCTCCTGAATCCAGCCGCTCGCCATTCCCGGGATCATCATCCCCGCCGCCATGAAGCCCGTGCAGAGGGCGTAGTGCACGGTCTGATGGTCGCCCCGGGCGACGACCATGCAATAGACCATGTAGGCGGTGAATCCGAATCCGTAGCCGAACTGCTCGAGGCCCACGGCCAGCGCGATCGCCCAGAGGTTTTCCGGCTGTGCGGCGGCGAGCCAGACGTAGGCAAGGTTTGGCAGATTGATCGCCAGCGCCATCGGCCAGAGCCAGCGACCGAGGCCGTGGCGGGCCACGAGGATCCCGCCGAGGATGCCTCCAAGCGAGAGCATGCCGATGCCCAGCGTGCCGTAGACGAAGCCGACCTCCGCCGTGGTGAGGCCGAGGCCGCCACGGCTGCGGTCGTCGAGGAGAAACGGCGAGACGAGGGAGACGAGTTGCGCTTCGGCGAGGCGGTAGAGGAGCAGGAAGGCGAGCATCCGCGTGATCCCGGGCTTGCGAAAGAAGCTCACCACCGGCCGGCCGAGGGCGGCGAACGAGAACACCGGACCCGCATGCCGCCGGTCGTTCGTCGGGTGTGGCAGGACGGCGGCGTGGTAGCCGGCAGTGGCCAGGAAGACGATCGCCAGGATCGCATACACCCACCGCCAGGCGGCCTGCACATCGCCGCTGGCGGTCTCGATGGCACCGGCCAGCATGACGAGCAATCCCCGGCCCATCACGTTGGCGATGCGGTAGGCCGTGCCTCGGATGCCGACGTAGAAGGCCTGCTGCCGGTCGTCGAGGGCCGCGAGGTAAAACCCGTCCGCCGCCACGTCGTGGGTGGCCGACAGGAAGGCCAGTGCCGCGAACACGAACACGGTGGCCGGAAGCGGCTCGGCCCACCCGACCACGACCGCGAGCACGCCGAGGCCGATGGCGACGAGCACTTCGGTGACGAGCGTCCACCGGCGGCGGGTCGAGGTGCCCTCCACCACCATGCTCCACAGCGGCTTGATCACCCAGGGAAGATAGAGCCAGCCGGCGATCAGCGTGATGTCGCGATTCGGGACATCGAGCCGCTTGTACATGACGGTGGTGAGGAAGGTCACCACCACCAGCGGCACGGCCTCGGCGAAGTAGAGGCTTGGCACCCACCACCAGGGGCCGAAGCCGGCAGTGCGTTTCCGATCGGCCGCGGAGTCGGGAAGGGGGGATGTCATGGCCTGGTCGGAGTGATGCGGGTGACGGTCCCCTCTCGGCCATCGCGTGCCACCGCGCAGACGACGATCTCGTCGGCCGCAGGGGCGATGTCGGCTCGCCGCATGCGGCCTGGCAGCACGGCGGTCTGCCACTGATCGCCCCGGCGGCTTCGAACCAGCCAGAGCCACGCCGATTCGTCTGCCGCGGGGGCGAAGGCGACGCCGCGGTCATCGCGCGTCACTCGGGGCGGCCCGGGGAGCGGGCCCTGCGGCGGGCGAACGGCCGGCACCAGCGCCGGCTCGGCGTAGGGACCGGAGGCGAGCTTGGTGGCGACGCCGTCGAAATCCTCGGCGAGCGCCTTCATGCTGAAGTGGATGTTGCCCTCCGCGCCCGCCTGGGCCCGCGTGGCTGCCACCTGCCGCAGGATCTCCTCGGCTTCCCAGACGGCGGCCGTCGGGGCGGCCGAGGCATCCTGCCGCACCCGCGAGGTGTAGTTGCCGGGCCAGAGGCCGCGGCCGAGGACGTTCTCGTCGGCCCACCAGCCGAGGAGTTTTTCGTAGCCCTGCGCGGGCGAGTCGATCCGCCAGTAGAGCTGCGGTGCCAGGTAGTCGAGCCAGCCCTCGCGGAGCCACTTGCGGGGATCGGCGTTGAGCGCGGCGTATTGGTCGAGCCCCTTGATGCCCGGCGGATGGCCGGGCCGCCAGATGCCGAACGGACTGATGCCGAGGAGCACGTGCGGCTTGAGTTGCTTCACGTCGCGCCAGAGCCGCTCCACCAGCCGGTCGACGTTGTCCCGCCGCCAGGCGGCGCGATCGGCGATGCCGCCGGCGGCCACCGCGCGGGCGTGGCTCGCGTCGTCGGGGAACGGCACCTCGCGGCCTTCCTCGGTCACCGGATAGGGATAGAAGTAGTCGTCGATGTGCACGCCGTCCACGTCGTAGCGGCGGACGACGTCGCAGACGACCTCCATGAAGCGGTCGGCGGCGACCGGTTCGCCGGGATCGAACCAGAGATACGGGCCATAGCGCCGCACCGCCTCTGGCAGTGCCACGCTGGCGTGCGTCGTGGCCGCGGGGCTCGCGGCTGCGGCCTGGCGAACGCGATAGGGATTGAACCAGGTGTGAAGCTCGAGCCCGCGGGCATGAGCCTCTGCGATGGCGAACTCGAGGGGATCGTAGCGAGGGCTGGGAGCCTGGCCCATCGTGCCGGTGAGGTATTCCGACCAGGGCTCGATCTCCGAGGCGTAGAGTGCGTCGGCGCCGGGGCGAATCTGAAGGATCACCGCGTTGAGGCCGGTCGCCGCCGCCCGGTCGAGGAGGGTCATGAGTTCCGCCTGCTGGCGGTCGGCGGGGAGCCCCGGCCGCGAGGGCCAGTCGATGTTGGCGACGGTGGCGATCCAGGCGGCCCGGAACTCCCGCCGCGGCACCGGCACGTCGGCGGCGGACGTGGAGGTGCTGCTCACGAGGCAGGCGATCACGACCGGAAGCCAGCCAACCGACCACTGGCCATGCAACCACTGGCCATGCAACGAGGGCATCATCGACGAGTCCTTTCCTACGAATCGGACGGCGACAGGACACGGAGCGTAGCAACGGCGGCTCGATGGCTCCAGCATGCGGGGTCCCGGCTTTGCCCATCTTCGCGCCCGCAGGGTTTCCTCAACCGGCGCCGGCGGCACGACCGATACCAAAGGTGACACGCGGATGATCGGCCGTGGGCGGAGTGCCCGCGCGGAGCGTCCGCCCATCGGGAATCCCGCCATGAAAACGCTCTCGCGTGCCCTCGGCCTTGCCGTCGTGACTGCGGTGCTCGCCACGTCGAGCGGCTGCTCGATCATCGACCGGCTCTTCCTGCTCAACACCGACGGCCCCCACGGCCATCATGCCGCCCACGTCGGCGGCCGGTGTCAGGACGGAATGTGCCAGGACGGCGCCTGTCCGGACGGCGCCTGCCAGAGCGGCCAGTGCGGTCCCGAAGGCTGCCCCACCGGCAACTGCCAGCCAGGCGGCGACTGCCAGGAGTGCGAAGGCGGCGCCTGCCATCCGCGGCACGTCGGCCGGTACGGCGGCCTTGCCAAGCATCACCTCTCGCCCGAGGAGAAGGCGGCGCTCGCCGGCAGCAACTATGGTTCCACGCAGCCGCCCGGCCCGCCGACGGGTGCGGTCGCCTACCCGTATTACACGACCCGCGGTCCGCGAGATTTCCTCGCCAAGTGCCCGCCGTCGATCGGCCCGCAGTAACGCGGGATCAGGAAGCCCGATCGCAGAAGCGATGGGGGCTGATGCCACAAGCGACGCAGCCGTACCGCTCACGCGGTTACGCTTCCTGTGGCCGGGAACCCCGACGACGTTGGGCGTTCGTTCTCGATGCCGGTAGGCTTTCTCGCCTCACCGGCATCGTCGTTTGTCCGGGGGCCCATTCGAGGAGCCGCACATGGCAGCCGCATCGGGTGATTCCGCGTCGGGCATGATGTCGTCGGGCCGGCTCACACTGACGGCCTGGTTTGTCTGCGCGATCGCGGCGATCGGCTTCGCGTTCGACATCTACGAACTCCTGATGCTGCCGCTGGTGATCAAGCCGGCGCTGGCGGCGTTGGGCGGCATGACGCCCGAGGGCACGCCGCTCCTGGTGCCGGGCTCGCCCGAATACACGAAGTGGGCCCGGGCGCTGTTCTTCGTGCCGGCAATCGCCGGCGGCATCTTCGGCCTGATCGGCGGCTACCTGACCGACCTTTTGGGCCGGCGCCGCGTGCTCACGTACAGCATCCTGCTCTACGCCTTTTCAGCCCTTGCCGCGGGCTTCGCCACGTCGCTGCCGATGCTGCTCTTCTTCCGCTGCCTCGTGTTCATCGGCGTGTGCGTGGAGTTTGTGGCGGCGGTGGCCTGGCTGGCCGAGCTCTTTCCCGACCGCGAGCAGCGGGAGCGGGTGCTCGGCTGGACGCAGGCATTTTCGTCGCTCGGCGGCCTACTCGTGGGCGCGGCCAACGTGCTCGCGGCTCGGTACGCTGACACGCTGCCGGCGATCCAGGGGGGCCACGAGGCCTGGCGGTACACGCTGATCTCGGGCGTGATCCCCGCGCTGCCGTTGATCCTGATCCGGCCGTTCCTCCCGGAGAGCCCGGTGTGGGCGGAGAAGAAGCAGGCCGGCACACTCCGGCGGCCGAGCATCCGCGAGCTCTTCAGCCCCGGCCTCGTCCGCACGACGGTGGTGACCACGCTTGTGTTTGCAGCGAGCTACGGCATCGCCTTCGGCGCGATCCAGCAACTTCCGCAGATCCTCGGTGGTCCCAAGGGCCATGCGGCGATCTTAGCTACTGCGAAAGCGGCGCAGGACGAGGCCGTCGCCGCAGCGGAGAAGGCGGGCAAGCCGGCGCCGCCGGCCGGCCGGCTCAAGGCGATCGCGAGCAACGCCACCGACGAGGCCGTGGCAACCGTCACCATCTGGCAGGAGATCGGCGGCCTCGTGGGTCGCGTACTCTTGGCGTTGGCCGCGGTGCGAATCGTCAGCCGCCGGGCGCTGCTGCGGCGATTCCAGTGGCCGGCGCTCGTCGTCGTGCCGGCCCTCTTCTGGTGGATCTCCACGCAACTCGGCAACGCGGGATCGATGCCCCTCATCAAGATCGGCATCTTCACGGCAGGCCTGCTCACGGTGGCCCAGTTCAGCTTCTGGGGCAACTACATTCCGCTCGTGTTCCC
>JBBAVQ010000175.1:0-1920 GCA_040397625.1 Pirellulales bacterium
CGAGGCCGCCGAAGGCCGAGCCGTTGTTGTTGGCGGCGCTCGTGAAGGCATAGAGAAGTTCGGAGAACCCGTGTGGCCCGGGGTTGGGGGCAGCGGCCGCCGCGGCCGGGATCACGCATGCCGCGGCCGTTCCCAGGAGCGTGGTCAGCGGCGGGACGAGGAGGATGAGCATGGCGAGCTTCATCTCCCGGGCCTCGATCTTCTTGCCGAGGTATTCCGGGCTGCGGCCGACCATCAATCCGGCGACGAATACGGCCACGATCGCGTAGACGATCATTCCGGCAACGCCCGTGCCCACGCCGCCGAACACCACCTCGCCGAGTTGGATCATCCAGAGCGTGACGAGGCCGCCAAGCGGGCTCAGGCTGTCGTGCATCGCATCGACCGAGCCGGTGCTCGTCGCGGTCGTGGCGGCGGCGAAGAGGGCGGAAGCGCCACTGCCAAATCGCACTTCCTTGCCCTCGAGCGATCCGCCGTCGTGGGCGTCGGACGAGGTCTGATCGACGGCGGTGGGGAGCGTGGGGTTTGGCCTTGTCTCGGCCGTCATGATGACCGCGAGTCCGGGGAGGAACAGGATCACGTTGGCGAGCAGGATCGCTCGTCCCTGGCGGCGGTCGCCGACCCAGCGGCCGAACGCCAGGCAACCTGCGATCGCGACCACGAGCAACGCGGCGATGGCGACGGCGTTTGTGAGCGGCGTGGGATTGGCGAGGGGATGGGCCGCGTTGGCATTGAAGTAGCCGCCGCCATTGGTGCCGATGAGCGAGATCGCCGTCTGCGACGCGATCGGCCCTGTCCGTGACGGCCCTTCGGGACCGCCGGACGTGGTGAGCGACTGCGCGGCCCCCTGCCAGACGAACACCGCAGCCGTGAGCAGGGCGAGCGGCAGCAGCAGGGCGACGGTGCCGCGGACGAGATCCTGCCAGGCGTTGCCGACCGTCGGGCAGGCTTGTCGGGCGAAGCCTCTGACGACCACCACCAAGGCACAGAGGCCGATCGCAGCGGAGACGAAGTTTTGGACGGTGAGGCCGCAGACCTGCGACAAGGGTGAGAGCGTGGTCTCCCCGGCGTAGGACTGCCAGTTGGTGTTGGTGACGAAACTCACCGCCGTGTTGATGGCGATGCCCCAGGGCACTGCAGGGAGCCCGTCTGGGTTCCATGGCAGCACGCCCTGCAGCCGGAGGAGGCCCAGGAGAACGGTAAACCCGACGACGTGCATCGCGAGCAACGCCGCGGCATAGGCTCCCGGCGTCATTTCCCGCGGCGGCCAGCACCCCGCGAATCGGAGCAGCGGTCGTTCGATGGACTGCAGCAGTCCGACGCGCGGCTCGGCCCGTTCAGCCGCGATCGGAAACAGCGCCGTGAGCCACGGCACCACGGCCCAGCCGGCAGCAAACGCCAGCGCCAGGATGCAGCTGGCCTCCAGCCATGCATGCGTCATGAGAAGCGTTCCGGCGCAAGCATGGCCACCACGAGATACATGGCGAGCCCAAAGGCGACGACGGCGGCGGTGGCGAGGATAGGGGGCATGGAGATGGGCGGAATAAGCGGTCCGGGATTCTACTACGGGAAGCACTTCATGGGTGACTGCCGTGCCGAGGCACGTCGGGGCTGGCGGTGCCCTCTCGGTTGACGTTCACGGAGGCCCTCCAGGCCTGCGTTCACTGCGTTTCCGTGGCGGTTCGCCCCACGCCTTACGGCGTTGGGCTTGTACGGAAGAAGCCGACCGGCCGTAAGGCCGCGGGCCCCCGTACGCAGTGCGCTGCATTCAAGCCGACCGGCCGTAAGGCCGCGGGCGCACCCGGATGGACGCGGCGACTGGTGGCGGTTCGCCCCACGCCTTACGGCGTTGGGCTTGTACGAACGAAGCCGACCGGCCGTAAGGCCGCGGGCCCCCGTACGCAGTGCGCTGCATTCAAG
>JBBAVQ010000175.1:2020-6897 GCA_040397625.1 Pirellulales bacterium
CCGACCGGCCGTAAGGCCGCGGGCGCACCCGGATGGACGCGGCGACTGGTGGCGGCTCGCCCCACGCCTTACGGCGTTGGGCTTATTCGGAACAAGCCGACCGGCCGTAAGGCCGCGGGCGCCCGTACGCAGCGCGTTGCGTTCATGCCGACCGGCCGTGAGGTTGCGGCGACCGGCCGACACGCCGAAAGGATGCAGGCGGTGCGGGGTGTCCGCTAGACTCGTCGCTTCCCGGCGGGTTGCCGCCGCGATCGTCTCGTTCAGGAGGATGGGTTATGCGGTGTTTTGGGTTCTCGTCGTGGCGTGCGGGGGCGCGCAGCCTCCTGGCCGTTCTTGGGCTCTGTGCCGTTGGGGCGGTGCAGGCCGCCGACACCGCTCCCGCCGTGGAAGAACTCCGCAAGGCGTCGGCGGCCTATGCCGAGGCATTCACGAAGGGCGACTTTGCGACCCTCGCCGATCAGTGGGCCGCCCGGGCGGAGCTCGTCGAAGGGGGAACGCGACTCGAGGGCCGCGAGGCAATCGTTGATTCGATCAAACTCTGGCGGACGCGGAATCCGCAGGCGTCGTTGGCGATCGAACTGACCGACGTCGAGATGGTGGCCGAACCGATCGCCCGCGTCGCGGGCGTGATGCGGTTTACGAAGAAGCCCGGCGACAAGCCGCTGGAGTCTCGGTTCACCGGCCTGCGGGTCAAGGAGGGCTCCGTCTGGCGGCTCGTCGAGTCGCGGGTCACGCCGGCCCACGCGGCGGCGCTCGACGACCTCGACTGGATGCTTGGTACCTGGCAGGCCGAGGTGGCCGATCGCGCCACGATCGAGATTTCCTACGAGAAGGCGCTCGGCGGCTACGCAATCGTGGGCAAGACGAAGATCATGCCGAAGCCCGGCAAGGTGACACTCCTTCCGAACGGCATCGAGGCCCTCGAGGTGATCCATGCCGACCGTGACGCCGGTCTGATCCGCTCCTGGGTGTTTGACTCCACGGGGGCGAAGGCCGAGGGCTTTTTCGAGTTCGACGGCACGTCGTTCGAAAAGGTGATGTCTGGCACGCCGTCCGACGCCGTTTCCGGCCGTGTCGCCACCTGGGTGCAGGTGATTTCGCCGTCGGGCGAAGGGAAGGCGACGACTCACATGATCGAGCGGCGGATCGACGGCGTGGGCATGCCTGACGCCGCGCCGCTGACGTTCAAGAAGGTTCGCTGAGCCTTCGGAATCGAGATTGGAATGATGGTGGCTGCAACCCATTTCGGAGAACACGCGATGCATCGGTCGAACACGTTCGGGGGTCGGTTTGGAGTCGTGGTGGTGGCGGCCGTGATCGCGTGCCAGATGGCGGCCCCGACGGTCGCGTGGGCGCACGGCGGCGGCGGCGGTCATGGCGGCGGAGGCTTCGGGGGCGGCGGTCGCGGGATGGGAGGCGGCGGGTTCGGTGGCGGTGGTCGTGACTTCGGCGGTGGAGGAGGTGGTTTCGGCGGCGGTGCCCGTGACTTCGGGGGCGGCGGCCGCGATTTTGGCGGCGGCGACTTTCGCGGCGGTGATGTGGGTGGCGGTCGGGATTTCGGCGGCGCTCGCGACATCGGTGGTGATCGCGGCTTTGATGGCGGACGCGTTGACGGCGGCCGCCCGCTCGATGGCGGCGGTCGTCTCGACGGTGGACGTCCCATTGAAGGCGGCGTGGGCCGTGACCTCGGTGCCGGGCGTTTTGCCGGCGGTGCGGGCGAACTATCGCGGGCCGACTTTCAGCGGATCGCCAATCAGGGCGTGGGCCGCGATGCCCTCGGCCGCGGCGCGGTGCGGCCCTACGCGGCCGGCGCCCTCGCCGACCGCGGCGGCATGATTCGCAACAACTTCTATAACGGCGGCTGGTATCGCGGCCGCGGCTGGTATGGCGACCACTTTCACGCCTGGTGGCCGGGCGGCTGGTGGGGCGGTTGGGGCTGGGGCATGGGGGCAGGCCTGATGATGGGCCTCGCGTGGGGCGAACTCGCCGGCTGGGGCGGGTATGGCTCCGCGCCCGTGGCCTACAACTATGGCACCACCGTCTGCTATCAGGACGACGGTGTGTACGTGCAGGGCGCCCGGGTCGGCACGGCAGAGGAATACGCGCAGCAGGCATCGGCCATCGCGGAGCAGGGTGGCGCCGACGCAAAAATTCCCGCCGACGACCAGTGGCGGCCGCTCGGCGTGTTCGCGATGGCTCGCTCGGAGGAGACGAACCCCAGCACATTCATGAGCCTTGCGATCGACAAGGACGGGCTGCTGCGGGGCACCTATTACGACGCCGTGTCTGACTCGACGATGAACATCACCGGCAAGGTGGACAAGAAGACACAGCGGGCGGCGTGGACGATCGGCGACAAGAAGACGCCCGTCTATGAGGCGGGGATCTCGAACCTGACGCAGCAGCAGACGACGATGCTCGTGCACCGCGACGGCGGCAAGGTGGAGCAGATGCTGCTCGTGCGGGTGGACGACAAGGCGGCTGGCGACAAGGGGGCAGCAGCCGGGGCGGGCAAGGCTCCGGGCGGTCCGCCGCCGGGCGTGCCGGCGGGTTCGGCTCCCGGCGACGACGGCGACTCTGACGCCGATCCAGGGTGACCTGCATGGGGCTTCGATCGTTTTGTGTCGCCATCGCCATCGGCGGTGTGGCGTCGCTCGTGCTGGCGCAGGCGACACTGGCGCCGCCGGGTGAGTCGATGGTCGCGAGATTCGCCACCGGCACATGGCTCGACCTCACGCACGCCTTCGATGCGAACACGATCTACTGGCCCACGGAAAAAGGCTTCCTGTTCGAGCCGGGCGCCAACGGGCCGAATCCGAAGGGCTACTACTACGCCGCAAACCGGTTTGCGACGGCCGAGCATGGGGGCACCCACCTCGACGCGCCGCGGCACTTCGCCGAGGGGCGGCACACGGCTGACCAGATCGAGCCGGAGCGGCTCGTCGGCGAAGCAGCGGTGATCGACGTTCGCGAGAAGTGCGCCACCGATCCCGCCTACGAGGTCACGGCCGACGACTTCGTGGCCTGGGAGGCAGCCCACGGCCGGCAGCTGGTGGACGTGATCGTGCTTCTGCGGACCGGCTGGTCGGCGCGATGGGGAGATCGCGCGGCCTATCTGGGGACCGACGTGAGGGGCCCGGAGGCGGTGCCATTGCTGCGATTCCCGGGGCTCGCGCCCGAGGGGGCGAAGTGGCTCGTCGAGCACCGCCGCGTGAAGGCGGTGGGGATCGACACGGCAAGCATCGACCACGGCCCGTCCACGCTCTTCGGGTCGCACGTCGCGCTCTGCAAGGCCGATACGCCGATCTTCGAAAACCTCGCCGGCCTCGATCAGTTGCCGGAGGAGGGAGCGTTTGTGGTGGCGCTGCCGATGAAGATCGCCGGTGGCAGCGGCGGCCCGCTCCGCGTGCTCGCTCGGCTCCCGGACGGAGAGTGACACCGCTCATCCGGCGTGATCAGGAAGCCCAATCGCGTGAGTGCGGGGGCGGGACGGAGAACGCGGTGGACGCGGTGCGTGGTGGCGGTTCGCCCCACGCCTCACGGCGTTGGGCTTGGACGGAAGAAGCCGACCGGCCGTAAGGCCGCGGGCGCGTGGCGCTTGACGTGGTTATTGGTGGACGCGGTGCGTGGTGGCGGTTCGCCCCACGCCTTACGGCGTTGGGCTTGGACGGAAGAAGCCGAGCGGCCGTAAGGCCGCGGGCAAATGCGGCCGGCTATGAGATCGCCGGGGCCCACTCGCTGGTGAGATGGTGCACGATGCCGGCGATGGCGGCCTGCCGCTTGCTCGACTTCGTGGGCACGATCGTGCAGTCGGCCAGCGAGGCGGTGAGCGTGCGTTTCTTTACCAGCTCCAGCACTCGGGCAAACCGCTCCTCATCGGCCACCAGCAGCGTGCCGTGCACGAAGAGCATGGTGGGATTGCACACGTTGATGGCCGCGGCGATGGCGATCGCGAGGTACTCGCTGACGGTCGCGATCTCCTGCGCGTACTGCTGAGGCCGCTCATCGAGGGCTGCGGCCACCTCGTCGAACGATCGAGCGACGCCATCTTTCTCCGAAACGAGTCGAATGATCGCCGTGTCGGTGGCCATGGTCTCCAGGCAGCCGTGGTTACCGCAGCCACAGCGGATGCCGGTGGGATTGACCGTGATGTGGCCCAGTTCACCGGCCATGCCGCTCCGGCCGCCGAGCAGTTGGCTGGAATACATCACGCCCATGCCCAGGCCGGTGCTGACGTCGAGCAGGACGAAGTCGTCGAGCGCCCGGGCTCCGCCATACATCCACTCGCTGAGGCAGAGCCCGTCGATCTCCTGGAGCAGTGCCGTCTTCACGCCCAGCCGCGCCTCCAGATCCCGGGCTGGATTCCGCTTGTCGAGCAGGTGCAGGTTGGGACAAAAGACGATCTCGCCGAGCCGGTCATTGACGAGCCCCGGAGCACAGACGCCGATCCCATGCATCCGGCCCTTGATGCCGTCGAGCAGCTCGCTGCACCGCGATTCGAGGTCGTCGATCAGGGCTTCGTAGCTGGTGGGCGTGGGGAACCGCTTCGTTCGCTCCTCAGTCACGATGCCGTCGAGCCCCGCAGCCACCACGCAGCACGTCTGCGAATCGATCGCCACGCCCATCACGGCGGCCGACTCCACGGCCATTCGCACCAGCTTGCCGGGCCGCCCGAGGTGCTGCTCCGAAGGATCGATCTCCTCGACGAATCCGCGGGAGAGCAGCGAATCGACAGCCTTGGAGACCGTTGGGGCGGTCAGTCCCGACACGCGAGCGAGCGCCGCTCGCGAGAGCGGCCCCTTGTGCTGGATCACCTCCAGCAGACGCCGCTCATTGATCCGGCGGAGCAGCTTCGACTCGATCCGATTCGCGCCGGT
>JBBAVQ010000176.1:0-6887 GCA_040397625.1 Pirellulales bacterium
TCGGCGAGCTTCGTGAGCAGGCTCTTGCGGCCGGCCTCCGTGAGCACGAGCCGCCGCGGGCCGTCGCTCGCGGTGCCGTCGGGCCGCGCCGGGTCGATCACCACCGGGCAGAGCTCGTCGAGCGCGGTGCCCGCGAGCGAGGCCTGCTCGCCCCGCCAGCCCGGCATGAACACCAGTCCGCTGGCCTGATACTCCACGAGACCCTTGAGCAGCCGACAGTCCTCGTCGGTGAGCTGGCCCTCGCCCACCCCCACGTCACCGAGGAACACGACGTCGTACTTCGAGAGCTCGTCGAGGCCCGAGGGAAACTTCTGGATGTAGTCCTTCGTGCCGCCGCCCCGCTTGGTGAGCCCCGGCTGAAAGAGGAGGCACGAGACCTCGACGCCCGGGTCACGGGAGAGGGCGTTACGGAGGTAGCGGTATTCCCACCGCGGCACCGTCTCGACGACGAGCACCTTGAGATTCTCCTGCCGGATCGCGATCGGCGCCGTCCGTTCGTTGTTGTCGGAGAGGATCTCGCCCTGCTCGACCGGAATCGAGAGCGTGACCGTGTAGTCGCCCACCGCGGGCGGCGTCCAGTAGATCCAGTCGGTGACGGTCGCCATCGGCGGGAGGCGAACCTCTTTCACGAGCTTCTCGCCGGTGCTCATCGCGAGCGTCGCCACCACCACCCGCTCGTTCGGCAGCGACGAGACGACGGTGAACGGCACGCGAACGGGCTTGCCTGCCACACCCATCGTGGGGCAGTCGAGGCTCGTGAGATCGAGGTCGGGAAGCTTGGTAGGGCTGCCGGCCGGCACGGCATAGACCGGCACCTGCGCGAGCCTGAGCGACTGGGCCGCATCGAGTGGCGGCCGACCCTTGTTCCAGTCGCCGTCGCTGGCGAGCACCACCGCCCGGAGGGCGGCGAATCGCTCCGCGAGCGTGGCGAGCGGCTCGGCGAGGTCGGTCGCCGTGCCCGGCGGCGCGGGGGCCACTGGCTCGACCACCACCTGAAATCGCTCCTCGAGCGGCTTCCAGAAACCGCTCTCGGCGAGGGGCGCCACGGCGTCGCGCCGCGTCCGCGGACCGTTGGCCTTGGTCCCGTCGGTCGCGACCACGTCTTTCGTGTCCATGCTCCGCGAGGCGTCGTGGAGCACAACCACCGTCGGCTTCTCGTCGGGCCGATACTCCTCAACCCACTCGGGCTGATTGAGGAGCAGCGCCACCAGGCATGCGATCAGGATGCGGAGGAGTTCCACCAGGCCGGTGCCGACGGCGAAGCCGCTCCGTTTCCACGTGAGGAAGGCCACGATCACGACCGCCAGCACGAGCGCGATCGAAATGCCGATCGTCCAGGGTGTGGTGAAGAATCGCAGGGCCTGCTCGCTCATGCCGCGGCCTCCAGCGGCCGCTGGGTCTTCGCGGCGCGATCGGCCGCCGCGGTCCGCGGCAGACTGAGCAGGCCCTCGGCGGCGAGCGCCAGCAGCATCGCGATCAGGAAGGCCCGCCAGATCTCCTGCACGAGGCTGTCGGTGTCGCCCGCCGTGCCGGTGATCCGCTGGAACGAGAGGCCGCGAAACAGGCCGTCGATCCGGTCGTCGGCGACCGCCAGGGCTGCGTCCTCGGCGGCGGGACGGTTCACGGCCACCAGACGATCGCCACAGGAGAACACGCCGGCGTGGAGCCCCGCCTCCGTGGACGGCACCGCGGCCGGCCCAGACAAGCGCATCCAGTCGCCGCACGCCTTGGCGATCTCCGCGGCGGCCGGCCCAGCGTCGGCCTGCCGCGCGCCGCCAAGCACCGCGAGCCCGCGGTCGATCGACCGCTGCACGAGCGCGTAGAGCACGACGCCCTCGGCGGCGAGCGACGAGTCACGCGGGGCGGGCGTGGTGGCCACGAACGTGACGCCCTCGGCGCGGCTGGCCCGCGCCACGAGCGGCGCGCCCCCCGGCAGCGAGGCCAGCGGCACGAGATCGCCCGAGAGCCCGCACGAGCGGCGGATCTCGACGTCACCCAAGGGCAGCGCCGAGCCCGCGAGCGTATTGGCGAGTAGATCCTGATCGGTCCGCCAGGTCTCGGCCGCGATCGGCTTGGGCGGCGCCGTCCACTCGCTCCACGAGCAGCCGGCAAACTCCGCCATCGTGGGCCGGTCCGGTGCGAAGAACACCACCTGACCGCCGCGACCGAGAAACGCCTGCACGAGTTCCGCGTCGCGGCCTTCTGGAAGCGGCCCCTGCCAGAAGAGGGCCGCGGCCTCATCCCAGGCGGCCGCCGCGAGCCCGCCGGGCGGCACGAGGTCCACCGGCGACGCCGCCTTGTCCGGAGCGATGGCCGCGACGAGTTCGAGCACGCGGCCGGCGGCCGGGTCTTCGGCGACGATGAGCGACCGCCGCGGCGGCGGGGCGTCGTAGGCGAAGAAAAACTCGTTGTCGGCCATGTCGGCGTCGGCGGGAATCGACACCCTGCCCCAGCCCCGCGCAGCCGCCGATCGCTCGAGCGGAATCACGTGGTTCTTGAGCACCGCCTCGCGGCCGGTGAGATCCACGTTCACCGCGGTCGAGACGCCGCCGATCTCGAACTTTACGGGGATCGTTGCCCGTTCGCCGTCGGCCTGCCGCGACACCGCGACGGTGACCACCAGCCGCCGGTCGCGGCCGAGCGACTCGAGCCGCACGTTCGACGCGCGGACCGCCACGTTGCCCTTCGCCGGGGCGGCGTAGGAGAGGAGCTGGATCCGCACCTGCTGCGGCAGCTTCGCCAAGGCGTCGCGAATACCTGCCCAGGCACCGTCGTCGGGCTTCCAGTCGTTGCTCCGCTGATCGGAGCAGATCCAGATCTCGGTCGTTCCCGCCGCATTCTCGCGGATGAAGTCGTAGCCGCTCTGGAGCAGGGCCGGCAGGTCGGCCGCCGCCGCAACGGGTCCGGCCGTGGCGAGTTCCACGAGCGCCTCGGGCGACGCCACCTCCTCGGGCCCCTTGGCCGGATCGCTCACCACCAGCACGCGACCGGCCCGGAGCGTGGCCAGCGACTCGGCGAGCTGACGGCGTCCCGTGTCGAGTTTCGATTCGCCACCGGCCGCAGCGACGGCCTGCATGCTCGGACTGCGATCGAGGATCACGATCGCCGAGTCAGGACGGCCACCGCCGGCGAGCGCGAGCCAGCCCCTTGAGAGCGGCCGGCCGACGGCGAGAATCACCGCCGCCACGGCAAGCATCCGCAGCGCCATGATCAGCCAGTGTCTGAGCCTGGAATAGCCCCGCGAGAGCGCCTTGGCCGCGAGCAGAAACTGCATCGCCGCCCAGCGGACGGTCTGGAAGCGGCGCTGGTTGATGAGGTGAATGATCAGCGGCAGGGCCACCAGCGGCAGCGCCACGAGCATCCAGGGCTGGAGAAACGTCATCGCAGCCCCCTCCCGGCCGCCCGGCCCACGAGAAACCTCGCGAGCACCTGCTCATCGGGCTGGTCGGTGACCACGCGGTGGTAATCGACGGCCGACTCGAGCACGACCCGGCGAAGCGAGTCGAGGTAGGCCTCGAGCGCCGCGTGGTAGCGGTCGGTGATATCCACGGGATCGGCGAAGATCGCCCCGCCCCCCTCCATGTCGAGAAACCGCGTCGGTCGCTGGAACTGAAAGGCGAGTTCCTGCGGATCGAGGAGGTGGAAGGCGGCCACGTCGTGCCGGCGAAACCGCAGGTGACTGAACGCGGTCGCGAGGGCCTCCGGCTCGCAGAACAGATCCGACACGATCACCACCACCGCCCGCTGCCGCGTCGTCTCGGCGATCTCGTGGAGCACCTCGGGAAGCCGCGTGGGCCCGGCCGGCTTTGCCTCCTCCAGGACGTCGAACACCAGCCGCAGGTGCGCCGGGCTTCGCCGCGGCGGGAGCGTCCGCACGATGCCGTCGGCCACGCACGAGATGCCAACCGCGTCGCCCTGCTGGCTGGCGAGGTAGCCGAGCGCGCCAGAGATCCGCCGCGCATACTCGATCTTGCTGACGCCCCCTGAGGAAAACTCCATCGAGCCGGAGGTGTCGAGCACAAGGTAGAGTCGGAGATTGGTGTCGGCCTCATATTCCTTCACGTAGTGGCGGTCCGACCGCCCAAAGGCCCGCCAGTCGAGCCGGCGGAGGTCGTCGCCGGGCACGTACTTGCGATACTCGGCAAACTCCACGCTCGACCCGCGATGAGGGCTGGCATGGCGGCCCGACACGGTGCCCACCATCGGCCGCCGCGCGAGCAGCGGCACCGCCGCCAGCCGCGCGAGCACGGCGGGGTCGAGAAACGAGCGTGGCTGTCGATCGGTGAACATGCGGCTGCCCCTTCGCGGCGCGGTCCGCCTACGTCGTCTGTTCGGCGACGGTTTCCTTCACCAGCCGGCCCACGATCTGCTTGGCGTCGATTCCCTCGGCCTGCGCCGCAAACGTGGTGATGATCCGGTGAGTGAGCACCGGCGCCGCCACCGCCTCGATGTCCTCCAGCCGCACCATGTAGCTCCCCGAGAGCGCGGCCCGCGACTTGGCGCCGAGCACGAGGTTCTGCACGGCTCTGGGGCCGGCGCCCCAGCTCACCAGCGGCTTGAGCCACGCCGGGGCCGAATCACCTCTCGGCCGCGTCTTGCGGACGAGCTTCGCGGCAAAGCGATAGATATGATCGGGCACCGGCACGCGGCGGACGAGATGCTGATAGTCGATGATGTCGGCGGCCGTCATCACTTCGCCGAGCGTGGGCGGGGCTTCGCCCGTCGTCGTCCGGGCGATCGCGACCTCCTCCTCCTCGTTTGGATAATCAAGTTCGACGAGGAACATGAAGCGGTCAAGCTGCGCCTCGGGCAGGGGATAGGTGCCCTCCTGCTCGACGGGGTTCTGCGTCGCCAAGACGAAGAACGGCGGATCGAGATGGGAGGTCTTGCCGACCACCGTCACCTTATGCTCCTGCATCGCCTCGAGCATGGCCGCCTGGGTCTTCGGCGGGGCGCGGTTGATCTCGTCGGCGAGCACGATGTTGGCGAACACGGGGCCCGGCACGAAGTGGAACTCGCGGCGGCCGTCGGCCGTCTCCTGAAGGATGTCGGTGCCGGTGATGTCCATTGGCATGAGGTCGGGCGTGAACTGGATGCGGCTGAACTTCAGCGACACGCATTCGGCGAGCTTGCTGACGAGGAGCGTCTTGGCGAGTCCGGGCACGCCCATGAGGAGCGCATGGCCGCGGGCGAAAAGGCAGATGGTGAGCCGCTCGATCGTCTCCTCCTGGCCGATGATCACCCGGGCCAGTTCCTGCCGCAGCCGTCCATAGACGCCGCGGAGCCGGTCGAGGGCGGCGACGTCGTCGGCGCCAAGGTCGGGGGATTGGTGTGCGGGCGCAGTCGCCATGCGGGCCTCCGGGGTGGAACGAGCGGTCGGCGTCTTCCGGCCGGCCCTCTCAGGCCCGTTAGTATGGCTCAAAACTGCGGCTGCCGGGATCGATCGGTATGCTACCTCGCCGACACGGCGGCCGGGATCAGGTTTCCGGCAACTCGAGCAGGAGAAGACGACTCGCATGAAAATCCTCATCACGGGCGGCGCCGGCTTCATCGGCAGCCACATCGTCGATGCGCTCCTCCGGGAGGGGCATGCCGTCGCGGTGCTCGACGACCTCTCCAGCGGCTCCCGCGACAACCTGCCCCCCGGGGTGTCGCTGCATGTGGCCGACATCGTTGACCCCGAGGCGGTGGGCCGCGTGTTCGCCACCGAGAAGCCCGACGCGGTCTGTCATCAGGCGGCGCAGATGTCGGTGAGCCGCTCGGTCCGGGAGCCGCTCTTCGACGCCCGGGTCAACTGCATCGGCCTGATCAACGTGCTCGATGCCGCCGTCGCGGGGGGCTGCAGGCGGGTCGTGTTCGCGTCGAGCGGCGGGGTGCTCTACGGCGACGTCACGGCGCCGGCGCCCGAATCGACTCCCGCCAACCCGGTGAGCCCCTACGGGATCACGAAGTGGGTCGGCGAGCGCTACCTCTCCTTCTACGCCGCCGAACATGGCCTCACGGCGGTGGCCCTCCGCTACTCGAACGTCTACGGCCCGCGGCAGAACCCGCACGGAGAGGCGGGCGTGGTGGCGATCTTCTGCAAGAAGCTCTTGGCCGGCGAACCGGGCACGATCAACGGCGACGGTCGCTACATCCGCGACTACGTCTACGGCCCCGACGTGGCGCAGGCCAACGTGCTCGCGCTCCTGGCGACCGACCGCTGCAAGCCGGGCACGCTCACGAGCCTCAACATCGGCACGGGAATCGGCACCGACGTGGTCGAACTCGAGGCCCTCATTCGCCCCGCCGTCGCAGCAGCAGCCAAAGCCCGCGGCCGCACGATCGCCACGCCCGCGCCGCTGCACGGCCCGGCCCGCCCCGGCGATCTGCGAAGCAACCTCGTCGATGCGGCGCTCGCCAAAACCGTTCTCGGCTGGCAGCCCACCGTGCCACTGGCCGACGGCATCGCCCTCACCGCCCAGTGGTTCGCCGACCGCTAATCCTCGTCGCACGTGATCCTCGCGCGTCGGAGGGCCGCCGCGGCCGGCCGCTCACCCCTTCCGGAATCGCATGCGAGCGGCGCGGCAACGCCAGCGTGCCCCCATCGCTCACGCGATTGGGCTTCCTGATGCAGGCAGCGAGGGGCTGCCCGTGTCCGGGGAGCCGGCGTTGCTGACAAGCGCAGCCAGGATGGCGGAGCGCCGTCAGCATCGAGCGAGCGAAGGGCCGGAGCCCGCAGCGAGCGTCCGGCGACGGGTACGGGCAGCCCCGAGCCCTGAGGACAGGCAGGTTTTCCTCCGAAGAAGACGACTGTCCTGGCGGGAAAGCGACGTTTCGTCGGGGGGGGTGGGCTGCTACCGTCCCCACCCCATGACAGCCCCCACGCCCACCGACCGCACCGCACT
>JBBAVQ010000177.1:0-6876 GCA_040397625.1 Pirellulales bacterium
CTCACATGTGATCCTCGCGCTCGAGTGCGGGGCGAGTGAAGACCGACCGGCCGTGAGGCCGCGGGCTGACCGCGCTGAGCACGGCGTCTGGTCGCGATTCGCCCCACGCCTCACGGCGTTGGGCTTTTACGAGTGGACGCGCGAGCATCACGTTGGACTCGTATCAGAGGGGTGGTCGCTGGGTGTTACCGGACCGCGATACCTGCGGCGTGCGGCATCGTGGCCCATGGTGCCCTTGGCCCTGCCGGCCTTCGAGTGGATGGTCCGGATCGGGGCGCCGCTCCTGCTCCGCACCGATCCGGAGATCGCCCTTTCCTCTCCCACGGTAGGCTACGGTGTCGCCGGGCGGCGATCGGCCCGTTTCATGGACGTGGAGAACGTTTTATGCGCGGGTGTCAGCGTGGGTGGCTTTCAGTGTTCCTCGTCGCCCTCGCGGCGATGGCTACGGCTCGGGCCGACTGGCCGCACTGGCGGGGTGACGGCGGCAACGGGGTGTCGCTCACGGCGAAGCCTCCGGTCACGTTTGGCCCGGAACGCAACCTTCGCTGGAAGGCCGAGATTCCGGGCCGCGGTTCGTCGTCGCCGGTGGTGGTGGGCGACCGCGTCTTCGTGACGACGGCCGTACCCGTGGAGGGGGAGGCGGGCAAGTTCGACTTCCGGCTGCTCTGCCTCGACCGCGAGACCGGCCGCGAGGTCTGGTCGCGATCATGCGTGAAAGCCGTGCCCCACGAGGGCACCCACGAGACGAACGGCTTTGCGTCGGCCTCGCCCTGCACCGATGGCGAACGGGTCTACGCCCACTTCGGCTCGCGCGGCCTGCACTGCTTCACGGTGGCCGGCGAGCACCTCTGGAGCCGAGACTTCGGCGACATGACCGTCCGCAACGGTTTTGGTGAAGGCTCGTCGCCGACGCTGGCCGGCGACGCGATTCTCGTGCCGTGGGATCACGAGGGGCCCTCGATGCTCTTCGCGGTTGACGCGCGCACGGGGAAGACTGTCTGGGAGACGCCCCGCGACGAGCCCACCTGCTGGGCTACGCCGCTCATCGTGACCGATACCGGCGGCACGACGCAGGTGGTGATGAACGGAGAGCACGCCGCCCGCGGCTACGACCTGGCGACGGGCCGCGAGCTCTGGCGGTGCGGCGGCCAGACCCAGCGGCCCTGCGCGTCGGCGGTGGCCGCCGACGGCAAGGCGTTCATCGGCAGCGGATTCCGCGGATCCTTTTTCGGGGCCTTCGACCTCGCGGGCCGCGGCGATCTGAAGGGCGGCGTGCACGTGCTCTGGACGAAGCAGGCGGGCACCCCCGACGTCGCCTCCCCGCTGCTCTCGGGTGGTCGGCTCTTCTACTACAAGGAGAAGAGCGGCCTGCTCACCTGCGTGGACGCGAACACGGGCGTGGCGTTCTACGAGACCGTGCGAGTGCCGGGCATCGCCCGGACGTACGCGTCGCCGGTGGCAGCCGCCGGCCACGTGTTCCTGACCGATCGCAGCGGCCGGATCACCGTGATCGAGGACGGCTCGACGCTGAACGTGGTGGCCGAGAACGACGTCGGCGAGGGGGTCGATGCCACGCCCGCGTTGGATCGCGACTCGCTCCTCGTGCGTGGCGAACGGCATCTGTTCCGTTTCGTGCAGCCCTGAAGGCGATCGTCAGGTTTCATGCTGCGTGCGAGTCGCCGGCCGATGGTCGCGGCCTATGATCCGTGGATGAACACGACGCCTCCTGTCTGCGTCTGGCTGAAGCGCGATCTTCGCGTCGTCGATCATGCCGCGCTGGCAGAAGCGGCGGCTCGCTCGCGAGGTGGGGCGGTGTTCGCGGTGTTCCTCTACGAGCCCGACGTGGTCGGGCAGCCTGAGTGGGATTCAAGCCACACGGAGTTTCAGCGGGAGTGCCTCGCCGATCTGGAGCCCGCCCTGGGACAGCTCGGCGTCCGGCTCGTGACCCGGAAGGGCGAAGCGGTGGCGATGCTCGAGCGGCTGCGGACCGAGACTGGCTTTGGCGTGCTCGTCGCCCACGAGGAGACCGGCACGGGCGTGACGTATGCCCGCGATCGCCGCGTGCGGCGTTGGGCCCGCGAGGCGGGCGTGGAGTTCGTTGAGCTGCCGCAGACCGGCGTGGTTCGCAGGCTCGCCTCCCGGAACGGCTGGAACCGTACCTGGGAGGAGCGGATGGAGTCGCCGCAGGCCGTCGTCCCGCGGAGCACGGGCCGCGGCGGGCTGGATGCGATCCGGCGGCTCGACTCCGCCGGCATCCTCGGCTGCCGCGATCTCGGCCTGCCCGCCGAGTCGAGGGATCGGCAGCGGGGCGGCGAGCGGGCAGCGGTGGACGTGCTCGACGACTTTCTCGCTCGGCGCGGCCGCCACTACTCCGGCGGCATCAGCAGCCCGCTCTCGGCCGCCTCCAGCTGCTCCCGGCTGAGCCCGTATCTGGCGTTCGGGGCGATCTCGATGCGGCGGGTCTGGCAGGCGAGCGAGGCGCGGCGGCTGGAGGTTGCTGCGGCAGCGTCGCTGATGCTCCAGCCCAGGGAGCGGATGGAACTCCGGGCCTGGCAGCGGAGCCTGAAGGCGATGCAATCGCGACTGCACTGGCACTGCCACTTCATGCAGAAGCTCGAGGACGAGCCGGCCATCGAGGCCTGCAACATGCTGCGGGCCGCCGATGGCCTGCGCGAGGGAGAGATCTCGGCGACGCGGCTGGCCGCGTGGCAGGCGGGGCGCACCGGCTACCCGCTCGTTGACGCCTGCATGCGGAGCCTCCTGGCCACCGGCTGGCTCACCTTCCGGATGCGGTCGCTGCTCGTGTCGTTCGCGAGCTACTCGCTCTGGCTCCACTGGCGGCCGACGGGGCTCCACCTCGCGCGGCACTTCCTCGACTTCGAGCCCGGGATCCACTGGTCGCAGATGCAGATGCAAAGCGGCACGACCGGCATCAACACGCTGCGAATCTACAACCCAACGAAGCAGGCCCTCGACCAGGATCCGCGGGGCATCTTCATCCGCCGCTGGCTGCCGGAACTCGCCGGCGTACCCGCGGCCCACGTGCACATGCCGTGGACCATGCCGCACGATACTCAGATCGCAGCCGGCTGCGTGATCGGCCGCGACTATCCGCCGCCGATCGTCGACCATGCGGCGGCAGTGCGGGCGGCGAAGCGGCGGCTGGCCGCGGTGCGGAACGGCGATGAAGCCCGCGCGGAGGCCCGGTCGGTGGCGCAGCGGCACGGCAGCCGCAGGGATCGCCGGGGGGCGATGCAGCAGGATCCGGTCCGCCGCCGACTGGCGGTCGAGCGTGGCGACGGCGAGGTGCCTCGCGCCGACCGACAGACGCTCCTTCCCTTCGATGAGGCCGAGACGTGATCAGGATGGCCACGGTGGTCGGCTCGGGCACGGCTGATGATCGCAGCGATTTCGCACCGCGCGCGACTTCGCGGTATCCTTCGCGGCATGACGCAGCCCACCGCCCGCACGATCGTGATCGCCGAGGATAGCCGGGTTCCGGCGATGATCCTCAAGAAGGCCCTGGAGTCGCGCGGGCACACCGTGCACTGGGGAGCCAACGGGGCCCTGGCGTTGGCGCTCGTCCGCGAGCACCGGCCCGCGATCCTGATCTCCGACGTCGAGATGCCCGAGATGGACGGCCACGCCCTCTGTCGCGCGGTGAAGTCTGATCCCGAGCTGCGCGGCATCCCTGTCCTGATGCTCACCTCGCTCGCCGCGACGAGCGACATTCTCGCAGGGCTCCGCGAGGGTGCCGATGCCTATGTCACCAAACCCTACGAGCCGCCGCACATCCTCGAGCGCATCGACCACCTGCTCGCGCAGGATCCGGCGTCGGACCGCCCTGGCGAGCCGCTCGAACTCGAGTATGGCGGCGACCGCCTGCAGCTCGACGTCACCCGGCGACAGCTGCTCAACCTGCTCCTCTCGACCTACGAGAACATCCTCCAGCAGAACTCGAAGCTGGCGGAGATGCACCGCGAGTTGGGCGAAGCCAACCGGCAGGTGGAGGAGAGCCTGCGGAAGACCCGCGAACTGCTCTATAAGGTGTTTCCGCGGCGGATCGCCGACGAGCTCGCAGACACCGGCCAGAGCGAGCCGCGGCACTTCGACTCCGTGACGGTCCTGTTCACCGATTTCGTCGGCTTCACGAAGACGGCCGAGACGTTGCTGCCCCGGCAGCTGATCGCCAACCTTGACCGCTACTTCCTTCGCTTCGACCAGCTGCTCGCCGACTTCGGCATGGAGAAGCTCAAGACGATTGGCGACGCCTACATGGCCGCCGCGGGCGTTCCGGAACCGTCGGGCTCGCACGCCCTCGACGCCGCGCTGTTCGCCCTGGGACTGCGCGAGTCGGTGGCGGAGATCGGTCGCGAGCAGCAGGCCAAGGGCCTGCCGATCTTCCCGATCCGCATCGGTCTGCACACCGGCCCGCTCGTGGCCGGGGTGATCGGCGAGCAGCGTTTTCTCTACGACCTCTGGGGCGACACCGTCAATACGTCGAGCCGGATGGAGAGCAAGGGAGAGCCCGGGCGGATCAACGTGTCGGCGGCCACGCATGCGGCGGTGGCGGCCTGGTTCGAGTGCACACCGCGCGGCCGGATCGAGGTCAAGGGCAAGGGCGAGGTGGAGATGTTCTTCCTCGATCGGCTCAAGCCGGAGTTCAGTGCGGATGCGGCCGGTGCCGTGGGCAACGACGCGCTGCGGAAGGCCCGGGAGGCGCTCCGCGCCGCGGTTCCTGCCTGACCGGCCGTCGGGAGCCGACGGCCTGCAGGCCCTTCTCGGGAGGGGTGTTTTTTTCGGTGTGCGCCCCCGGCGCGCCCGATTCGTCCCTACCCGTGCCCGATTCGTCCCTTTTTCGGTCCGACGCCTTTCCCCGTCACGTGGAACGGTGAATCATGCACAGAGAGGTGCTGTTTCTACCACGTGGAGTCGTGCACGATGCATGCGTGTGAGCGAATGGTTCGGATCGGGAAGGCTCGGATCTCCGGGGTGCTGCAGGTGGCGTTCGCCATCGCCCTCTCGGCAGCCCTGACGCAGGGGCAGGCGCGGGCCGTCGTGATCGACACGCTCACCGGGACGGGCAACACCTCGGCACCGGCCGACGATCCCGGCTGGGCCAATGTCGGCGTGCTCGGCGTGGGCACGGGCGTCTACCTCGGCAACAACTGGGTGCTCACCGCCGCGCACGTCGGAGGCGGAAGCATCGTGCTCAACGGTGGCACCTACGCCATGCTCGCCGGTTCGGGCACCACGCTGACCAACAACGGTGCTCCGGGGAAGAGCGTCACCACCGACCTCTACATGTTCCAGCTGGCATCCACGCCGCCGGGGCTCGCCAGCATCACGATCGCATCGAGTTCGGCCGCGCCGGGCGCTGCGGTGACGATGATCGGTTCGGGCCGCGATCGGGGGGCGTTCACGCAGTGGAGCGTCAACACCGGGACCACGCCCTGGGTCTGGACCGAGGTGTCGTCGGGTGGCAACGCCGCGGGCTACAAGACCATCGCCAGCCGATCGATGCGCTGGGGCGAGAACACCGTTGACTCCTCGGGATTCTGGGTCGCTGACGGCTTCGGAGACGTGAACATGCTCGCCACGAACTTCACCTATTCAGGCTCGCCGTCAAACCAGGCCCAGGCCGCCTATGGCGACTCCGGCGGGGCGGTGTTTCACAAGAACGGCTCGGCCTGGGAACTCTCCGGGCTGATGCTCACGGTGGGCGGCTACTCAGGCCAGCCCGATCCGGGAGCGACGTCGGTTTTCGGCAACGCCACCTACGCGGCCGACCTGTCGTTCTACCGCTCCGAGATCATGGTGATCGTGCCCGAGCCGTCGGCGATGGCGATGCTCGCCGGGGCGGTGGGAACGCTCGCTGCGCGAGCCGTCAGGCGTCGTCGAGTGTTGGTGCCAGGTCGGAGAGGCCAAACCTGGAGTTGATGCCGGCTCGCGAAGAGCGGCGAGCGATTCCGGGAGTGCCGTTGACTGTCCTATCTTCCGGACGCGACCGCCCTGCCGTTCCGGTGCACGCGGCCGCAGACTACGCTACTGGTCATCGGCCGATGGCAGCGGCCGGATCCTCTCGCCCCGGTTTTCCCGTGCGCACGATCGAAATCTACGACACCACCCTCCGCGACGGCTCGCAGGGCGAAGGCGTGAACTTCTCCCTCGAAGACAAGCTCGCGATCACCCGGCGGCTCGACGAAGCGGGCGTGGATTTCATCGAAGGGGGCTACCCGCTCTCCAATCCGAAGGACGCGCAGTACTTCGAGCAGGCCCGCCGGCTGAGCCTGAAGCGGTCGCGGATCTGCGCCTTTGGGATGACCCGCCGCCGGGGCATGGCCGCGGCGCAGGACCCGGGCATGAAGGCCCTCCTCGACGCCGGCACGCCCGTGGTCACGATCGTCGGCAAGACGTCGGCCTTCCACGTGGCCGAGGTGCTCGGCGTGAGCCGCGAGGAAAACATCGCGATGATCGCCGACACGGTGTCGCACCTGACGGGGTCGGGCCGCGAGGTGTTCTACGACGCCGAGCACTTCTTCGATGGCTGGAAGCTCGACGCCGCCTACGCGGCCGAGACGATTTGTGCCGCGGCCAAGGCCGGCGCCACGCGGATCGTGCTCTGCGACACCAACGGCGGCACGCTTCCCGACGAGGTGGCACGGATGGTTCGCGAGGCGGCGGCGGCGCTCGCCGCGGCCGGCGTGCCCACGCCTCTGGCGATCCACTGCCACAACGACTGCGACCTCGCCGTGGCCAACTCCCTGGCGGCCGTGCAGGCCGGGGCGGTGCAGGTGCAGGGCACGATCAACGGCCTCGGCGAGCGGTGCGGCAACGCCGACCTGATCTCGGTGGTGGCCAATCTCGCCCTCAAGC
>JBBAVQ010000178.1:0-6866 GCA_040397625.1 Pirellulales bacterium
CGCCGCAGGAAGCGTAACGCCGTAAGGCGTACGGCTGCCCTGTGTGCGGACGTAGCCCCCCACATTGCTTGGCCCCCATCGCTTACGCGATTGGGCTTCCGCGTGTGATACGCTGCCGGCATGCGTGCACGCTTGATTCTCAACGGGAAGAAAGCCGACCGGCCCGATGTTCGCGCGGCTGTGAAGGCCGTGCGGGCCGCCGGGCACGACCTCGAGGTTCGCGTCACCTGGGAGCGGGGCGACGCCATGCGGCTCGTCGCCGAGGCGGCTCGCGAGGGCGTGTCGCGGGTGATCGCCGGAGGCGGCGACGGCAGCGTCAACGAGGCGGCCAACGGATTGATGGCGGTGGATGCCGCCGTACGGCCGGCGCTCGGCATCCTCCCGCTCGGCACCGCCAACGATTTTGCCACGGCCTGCCGCGTGCCGGCCGAGGCACATGCCGCGCTGACGCTTGCGGTGACCGGCGAGCCGCGGCCCGTCGATCTCGGCCGCTGCAACGACGCCTACTTCGTGAACGTGGCCTCGGGCGGCTTCGGCGCGGCGGTCACCGCCGAGACGCCGGTGGAACTCAAGAACTTCCTCGGCGGCGGGGCCTATACGCTGATGGGGTTAGTCAAGGCGGCAAACTTCGTGCCCTACGCCTGCTCGATCCGCACCCCCGATGGCGCGGTGGCCGGCAGCATGGTCGTGAGCGCGATCTGCAACGGCCGGCAGGCGGGCGGCGGCCAACCGCTCGCACCGGAGGCGGTCATCGACGACGGCTTGCTCGACATCGTGTCGCTGAGGGAGTTTCCCGCGCTGGCGGCGGCGCAGGTCGTGGCCGAGATACTGGCCGACAACAAGGCTGGCCAGTATGTGGAGCGGATCCGCGTGCCGTGGATGGAGGTAACCGCCCCCGCGGCGATCCCCGTCAATCTCGACGGTGAGCCGGCCAACGGCACGTCGTTTCGGTTCGCCTGCGAGCCCGGGGCTGTCCGCATGGTGGTGCCCGCCGACTGCCCGTGCATGTCGCGGCGTGGCTGACGCGCGGGCGACTCACCGCGCGGAGGCGTCGTAGCCGGTCTTGAGGATCAGCGCGGCGATCACGCAGAGAAACACCACGCGAACCAATCGCGAGCCGTGCCTGAGCGCCAGCCGCGTGCCGAGAAACGCGCCCACCACGTTGGCGATCGCCATCGGCAGGAAGAACCTCCACCAGACGTGCCCCGCGGTGCCGAGGAAGGCGAGCGCCCCGAGGTTCGTCATCATGTTGAGCACCTTCGTGCTCGCCGCGGCGTGGAGATAGTCGAAGCCGAGCAGGCGGACCAGGAAGAAGATCAGGAAGCTGCCGGTGCCGGGGCCGAAGAAGCCGTCGTAGAGCCCCATCACCAAGGCGATTCCCGAGGCGATCGCCGCCTCGGCGCGGGCCCCGAATCGCGGGGCATGTCGCTCGCCCACGTGGCCGCCGAAGAGCGTGATCAGAAACACCGTGCCGAGCATGAAGGGGAGCGCCCGCCGCAGCCCGTCGGGTGAGACCAGCGTGACCAGCCAGGCGCCCACTGCGCCGCCGAGGAAGGCCACGCCGATCGCGGGCAGAAGGGTGGCCCAGGGGAGCCGCACGTGCCGCGAGTAGTCGATCGCGGCCGAGGCTGTGCCGCAGATCATCGAGGCCTTGTTGGTGCCGAAGAGCACGGCCGGCTCGGCCTGCGGAAACACAGTGAGCATCACCGGAAGCGTGATCAGGCCTCCGCCCCCCGCGATCGCATTCACGAAGCCCGCCAGCAGCGATCCGAGCGTGAGGGCGATGGTTTCAAAGTCGGGCATGCAGGCAGCCGGTTCCTTCCAAGATCACGCCATGGTCGTGGCGAATCTTTGGGGAACTGTCATGGTGGCTCCCCCGGTTAGGGCGTGGAAAAACGCCAAGCAGTCTATGTAATGGTCGTCTGTCGTTGCCCGTGCTCCCTCGGTGAGCGTAGGGTACACGCGGAAAGACCGGTTGAACCGGTCATGAAACGGGATCGAACGCGGCATTGCCGGCGACACGCTGGGCCGCAGAAAGCGAGCATGCGATGGCTGTGAAAGTGGTGATTGCGGACGACCACGAGGTGGTTCGCCGCGGGCTGGTAAGCCTGCTAGCCGGGAACGAGGTGACGATCGTCGGCCAGGCCGCGAGCGGCGACGAGGCGGTGAAGGTGGCCAAGAAGTCGAAGCCGCAGGTGATCCTGCTCGACGTCCGGATGCCGGGGTCCGACGGGCTTGCCGCGCTGGAAAAGATCCGGGCTCAGATGCCGGGCGTGAAATGCGTGATGCTCTCCACGTTTGACAACCCGACCTACGTCGCCCGGGCCGTCGCCGCCGGGGCGCACGACTACGTCCTCAAGGGGTGCACGCGGGCGGAACTGATTCAGTCGATCACGGCGGCCGCGGCGGGCGAAGCACCGGCCAGGCTCGGCGAACTCCGCCGGGTGGCGACGACCATGGCCAACCGGGCCAACGTGCCCGATCCAGATATCCCGCTCACCGCCCGCGAAACGCAGGTTCTCCGGCACATGGCACTGGGTCTCTCCAACAAGGAGATCGCCCAGTCGCTGACGATCAGCGTGGAGACCGTGAAGGAGCACGTGCAAAACGTGCTCCGGAAGCTCGCGGTGTCGGACCGCACCCAGGCCGCCGTCTGGGCCGTCCGCCGCGGCATCGTCTGATCCGACGGAGCGTCGGGGCGGCCACGAGGCCGCCCCGACGCCGTCGTGGGCCCGCAAGCCGGCCGTCCCTTGCCTTTCGCTGCCCGGCTTGCGAATGCTTGCCCGCTTGGATGCGTCTCCTCGGTCCGCAACCCCGCGGCCCGAATCCCTTCCCCTTCTGAGGAGATTGCAGAGATGTCGCTGATTCCCTTTCGCACGCGTCGTCCGGCCGCGCTCGAGCCCGCCGGGCTGTCCACGCTCTCCGAGTTCCGTCACGAGATGAACCGGATGTTCGACGGCCTCTTCACCCGGCCGCTCTCGATCCCCCCGTGGTTCGAGGCTGCCGAGCCCGGCCAGTGGCTGCCCGCCGTAGACATGTCGGAGGATCCCCAGCGGATCCTGATCCGGGCCGAACTGCCCGGCATCGATCCCAAGCAGGTGAACGTGGACGTGACCGAAGACAGGCTCGTGATCTCGGGCGAGAAGCAGCACGCGGCGTCGAAGTCGGGCAACGGGTGGACGCACACGGAGAGCCAGTGCGGCGCCTTCAGTCGCACCATTCACCTGCCCGATCCGGTCGATCCCGCCAAGGTGACGGCCACCTTCGAGAACGGCGTGCTCACGGTCGAACTCGCAAAAACGGCCACGAGCACCTCACGGAAGATCCCCGTGCACGTGAAGTGATCCGGCGCACCGATGAGCCTCGGGTGGTGTTGGTGCGAGGAGTCGGCACGGAACTGCCGTACCGCTTGCGTGGTGACGCTTCCTGGGTTCGACCAGGAAGCCCAATCGCGTGAGCGATAGGGACTGTCTGAGTTTCGTCTGCGACTCGTGTGAGTCGCGTGTGAGACGTCGATACGAGGCCGCCACCGGCGGCCTCCAGGAGCCGGTCGCGCCGCAGTGGCGCGGCCGTGATCATCAGGACGTGTCCAGTGGAGAACGAGTGATGTTCAAGAAGACCCTTGGTTCGATCGTGGCGTTCGGATTCTGTGCCGTCGCGACGCTCTCGGCGTTCGATGCGGAGGCCGGCTGCCACCGGCATCGCCGTGCGGCGTGCTGCAATCCCTGCCCCACCGTCTGCTGTGATCCGTGCGCGAGCACGGTGATCTCGTACGCCGCACCCGCGGCGCCGTGCTGCGGGACCGTGGTCGAGGAGGTGATCGTGACGGGCTGCTGCATGGCGTCGGCCACGCCCGCGGCGCCGACGATCGCCGCCACGGAGGAGTCGCAGCCGTCTCGGCAGATCGCCGCCACGTCGGTGTCGGTCGTGCGATCGAGCCGCTAAGGCACCAGTGGCCGCAGCGCACTCCCGCGCGGGGTGGATCCGCGCGGGAGTGCTGCCTGCGGGGCCGCGCGGTACGGGGACGTTCGCGCGGGCCTCGGGAGTGTCATCGCTTTCGTGGGGTGCGGCACACGGGCGCCGCAGCGAGCGTGACCACGATCACTTCCTCGCCGGTCACCGTGCTGATGTCGTGGTGGACGTTCACGGGCCTGCTGCCCGTGGCATCGGCCACGAGCCCCTCGAGCACGGTCCGCCCGGCGTGCACGAGGTGGCTACGGAGCTGCTTCACGAGATCGGCGCCGCGGCCGCCGATCTCGCCGGGCCCGTCGAGCAGCCGCTGTTCGGCCACGGAGAGCACGCCCCGCAGGTGAACGATGAGCGTGGCGTCGATGAGTCGCGTTTGAATGTCGCGTGGCCCGCGGCCAAGGTAGTCTTGCTGAAATCGCGCCACCGCGCCACAGACCGCGGCCTCGATCTCTCCTCGCGATCGCACGCTGCGTCTCAGTGCTGGCGTCCCTTCTTGAGTGGGGGTCATGCCTATGCTGTCGGCGAGTCGCAGTCAGCGCGGCGAGCATTTCCACGAGCGCCGTCAGGGTCTGCTTGCCTTGCCATGTATCACTCGTATAATCCCGTGAGTCGGACGAAAGACGGATTGAAAAAATCCTGCTTTCGGCCGGTTTTCAACACAATTTGCGGATGACGAGTCGAGGGGCAGACCGGCACAGCCGGGAGGTCCGTCGCAACGTAAGCCGGTGAGAGAGAGTGCCTGCGGGCGCCCTCCCTCGCCGGCTTTTTTCGTTTCTTGAGACACCCATTTCATGCTCTGCGATCACACCCCGATCGATCCTCCCTGGAGTGCCACCACCATGCCATCGATCCACCTCGTCCGTGCGCCCGCCCGCCGCACGAGCCGCGATCGCCAGAGCGAGGCGCGGCGGATCGCCCGCGCCGCCGGCGGTTTCGAACTCCAGCTTCTTGGCCGCGTGCCCAGGAGCGTGGTGGTCGTCAGCAGTGACGGCTGCACGGTGGTGACGATCCATACGGGGCTGTCTGGCATCGAGCGACGGCTCGCCGCCACCCTGGAGGGCCAGAACCGCGTGCTCGCCTGGCATCGCTCGCTGGTGGTGGCCTCGTTCGAGGCGTTCCGCGACCACCTCCACGACGCCGCCGGGCTCTGGGTACGGGCCGTGGCGACTCACGTCGATGCTGCCACGGGCAGCCTGCTCAAAACCTGCACCACCGCAGCCGGCGTCGATCTCGTCGTCCTCGGCGGGAACGTGCCGGGCTTCGGCGTGGCGGTTGATGATCATTGGCATGTCGATGACGCGGACGGCATTGGATCCGTCCGCCGTGAACTCCATCCGGAAGGATTCCAAACCATGAAGAAGGTGCCCCATGTTGGTGCTAACGAGGAAGAATCGCGAGAGCGTGGTGATCGGTCGGCCTGAGGATCTGGAGATCGTGCTCGAGATCACGATCCTGGAAATCGAGGGCGGCCGCGTGCGGCTGGGCTTCACGGCCGACACCAAGATGCCGATTCACCGCCGCGAGGTGTGGGATCGGATCTGCAACGGTGCCGGCCATGCCGGCGGCAATGGCAACGGAAATGGCAACGGAAATGGCCATGCCACCGGCAACGGCCATGGCACCGGCAATGGCCATTCGGCTGGGGCGGCGTCCGTGGCTGTCAGCGGACGCACGTTCGCCGTGCGGGCCACGTCGGTGCGGATGGATGGAGGGCCGGCATGAGCGACCTGTCCGCCGAATCCGCCACCCGGAGCCGTTGCATGAAATCGCAGGGAGAGATCGAGGCTGCCGTCTGCGACGGGATCTCGAGGTTTCAGCAGGAGTACATCGGCCGCGGGCCGAGAGACATCCACTCGCACCTCGTCGGCGACCTGCTCGTCGTGAGGCTGCAGGGGGTGCTCACACCCGCGGAGCGGCAGCTGCTTGCCCCGCGGGGCGAGCCGGCTGGGGTGGCGGCTGAGGCGGGCGCGACGGCTGCCCATGCAAATGGAAACGGCAATGGCAACGGCCATGGTCATGGCAACGGTAACGGTAACGGCAACGGTCACGCGTTCGACAACGGCAATGGGCGGTCCCTGCTCAAGCAGGTGCGGGCCCACATGGTGTCGTCGGGTCGGCCGCGGCTGGCTGAGATCGTCGAGATGGCGGTGGGTGTGAAGCTCGTGAGCGTGCACCACGACATCTCGACGATTACCGGCGAGGAGCTCCTCGTGTTCTCCCTCGCCGAGCCGCCAGAGTGTCGTCCGAAGCGGAAGGCGTGAAGTCCCCCATCCCTGCCCTGAGGTGCCCTGATGCTTGACAGCCTGATCGAGACGAACGACGTGACGGTGCCGGTGAACGGCACGAGAGGCAGGCCGCTCGCGCTCCGAGGGCGGCTCGCGCTGCCGGCGCCGCCGACGGGTCTGGTGATTTTCGCGCATGGCAGCGGGTCGAACCGGCAGAGCCCGCGAAGCATCGCCGTGGCTGAGGTGCTGCACGAGTCGTGGATCGGCACGCTGCTCGTCGATCTGCTCACCGAGCAGGAGGCGGACAGTCGCGCCAGCGTGTTCGACATCGCGCTTCTGACCGAGCGGCTGCTGGCGGTGGTGCGGTTTGTTGGCGGGTATGAGCAGACGAAGCACCTGCCACTCGGGCTGTTTGGGGCGAGCACCGGAGCGGCAGCGGCCCTGGCGGCTTCGGCCTGCGAGCCCGCGGTGCGGGCGGTCGTGTCGCGCGGGGGCCGGCCCGACCTCGCGGGCCGGAGGCTGCGGGCGGTGCACGTCCCCACGCTCCTGATCGTGGGAGGCGACGACACCGACGTGCTCGCCCTGAATCGCCAGGCGTTTGCGGAACTCGACTGCGAGGAGAAGGTTCTCGCGATCGTGCCTGGTGCCAGCCACCTCTTCGAAGAACCGGGG
>JBBAVQ010000179.1:0-6836 GCA_040397625.1 Pirellulales bacterium
CGTGGGCGGCCGGGGCGTGATCTCGGTAGTGGGCAACCTCGTGCCGCGCGACATGAAGGCCCTTTGCGACGCCTTCGACGCGGGCGACATGAAGAAGGCCCAGGCGCTGCACACGAAGCTGTTCGTGCTCTGCCGCGACCTGCTCGGCCTCGCGAGCAACCCGATTCCGATCAAGGCCGCGATGGCGATGGTGGGCCGCGACACGGGCGACATCCGGCTGCCACTGGTGCCGCTGGAGCCGCCGCTCGCCGACAAGCTGCGGAAGGTGCTCGCCGCCTACGGCCTGCCCGTCAAGGCCTGACACGCCTCACTCGATCACGCGGAGCACGCCGCCCTGCGTGTCGAACTTCGTGATCACCATGTCGTGGTGCCGGCCGAGGCCGAGCGACTCGAGGCGATCGACCAGCGCGCCCGCCTTGTCGAGCGACTCGCAGCAGGCCATCACCGCTGGCCCCCAGCTCGACTGCGTGCAGCCTGGCGCGCCGAGCTCCGCGAGCAGTTCGATGAGATCGGCTGTCGCCTTCGCGTGAGACAGCTTCGAGGCCTCGGCCTCGAACGGCTTGCCTGCCAGCGCGCCGTAGCTGCGAACCGCGAGCGAGAACTCGATGAACTTCCCCTCCACGGCCGCCGGCAGGAGTTCGAGCAGCGCGATTCGCGAGAGTTCTGCCGTGATCTCGCGAGGCACCGGGGCGAGCCGCGCGAAGGCCTCCCGCTCGGCGTCGCCGGAGATCCCGGCTGCATCGCGGGCCACCAGCAGCACGCACCGCCAGGTCTGCGGCAGCCGCACGCGGGCGACCATCGGCGAGAAGGATCGGGTGACGTCGTCGTCCGCATCGGCGTCATCGCGGATCATCCGGCCAGACTCGATGATCAGGCCGCCGCGGCTGAATCCATACACCCCCACGCAGGAGCGGCGGCCACGCCCCACCACGCGGGCGAGCTCCATCGCGTCACGCGTGTCGAAAAGCCAGTCGTGCTCGGTCGGCTGGAGATCATCCTGCATCGGGTGGGGGGCGGCCGGCGGCGCGTGAGCCTCCGCCCCGAGCGCGAAGAGGTGCCGCATGCCGGCCGCCACGGCGAGCCCGAGCTGCGTGCCAGTGCCGAGGCCGACATGGGCGGCGGGCGCAGTCATCACCTCGATCGCGCAGCCCACGTCGCCGAGCCGCCAGGTGTCGACGCAGGCCTTCGCGTAGCGAAGAGCCCGTTCCGCGTGCAGGCCGCGAGCCTCCAGCCGGCCCGCCCGCCGGAGCCGCACCTGCAGCGGCGGCCGATCGAGCATCACCCCCACGCCGCCGAACGAGCGGGCGTCGCGGTGTCCAAACGACATCATGCCGAGATGGAGCCGCGCGGGCGCCCGGATCTCGACGGCCTTGGGTGGCGGGAGCGTTCCTGTGGGGGGCGTCTCAGGCATTCCACCCAGCATACATAAGGCCGGCCCAACCGCACGTCTTGGCGTTATTCCGCGATGGCGGCCGCGGCAGCCAGCAGGGCAAACGCCTCCTCCTCCCGCGGCCCGCCCGTCTTCTCGACCAGGACCCGCAGGTCTTCGATCCTCCGCTGCGTTTCGTCGCGGCCGAGCAGGTGGACCCGCGTCACGAGGATGGCCGCCTCCACCACGGCATGGGCGGCACGGTTGAACCCCAAGAACGGCCGGCCGGCATGCTCGGCCGTCACCCGCGCCGTGATCTCGAACCGCTCCCGCGAATCGTCGATCGCATCCACGGCGAACTCCCAGGCATGGCAGGCGTCGAGCAGCACCCGGCCGTTCACGGCGGTGGCGGGCCGCGACGGCGGCGGCTCGTCGAGGCGACCGGCGACCACCCGGGCCAGCAGGAGCACGTCGTCGCACACGTGAAACACGCCGCACCGCTCCCGCACCAGGTTCACCGCCGTCTGACTGGTGGCGAACGGCTTGAGCACCAGCCTCGTGAGCCGCCCGGTGGCCCGCTCGCCGTGGTCGATCCACGGACCCATCGCGGCGACGTGGAGCCGGCCGTCGGCGGCGGCAGTGGTCACGAGTCCTTCGAGGATCATCGGCGGGCCTGGTGCGGCGGGAGGCGGCGGGAAACGACAGCCAGCATGATAAACTCGCGGCACTGTCGCCCCGCGAGCCCGTCCTTGTCTGCCGACCGTCCCCGCATCCATTTCGTCACCGGCCGACTCGCCGAGCACTCGCTGCGGCAGGTCCTGGAACGGCTCGCGCCGCGGGCCGGGTTCGACTGGACGGTGCAGGTGATGCCGATCACCGTGGCCGCCCTGATGACCACGCCCTGGATCGCCAAACGGCTCGACGTGCCCCCCGGCACCACCCGCGTGCAGATCCCCGGAGCCTGCCGCGGGCCGCTCGAAGCCTTCGCAGAAGCGACGGCGGTGCCGGTGGAACGCGGCCCCGACGACCTGCGGTCTCTCGACGAGTTCTTCGGGCAGAAGTCTCGCGACCTCTCGGCCTACGGCCGCCACGACATCGAGATCATCGCCGAAATCAACCACGCCCCACGGCTCGCGGAGGCCGACCTGCTCGCCGAGGCCCGGCGGCTCGCGGCCGCCGGCGCCGACCGCATCGACGTGGGCTGCGATCCGGGCGACCGCTGGGCCGGTGTGGGCGATGCCGTGCGGATGCTCGTGGCCGAGGGCTTCCGCGTGTCGATCGACAGCTTCGATCCCCTGGAAGTGGCGGCGGCCGCGAAAGCCGGCGCCGACCTCGTGCTCTCTGTCAACTCGACGAACGCCGCCGCCGCCGCCGACTGGGGCTGCGAGGTGGTCGTGGTGCCCGACGTGCCGGCGACCATGGAGGGTTTTGACGCGACGATCGAGGCCCTGACGAAGGCGGGGGTGAAGCACCGGCTCGACCCGGTGCTCGAGCCGATCGGATTCGGGTTCGCCGCGAGCCTCGGCCGCTACCTCGAGGTTCGGCGTCGGCATCCCGACGCCGAGATCATGATGGGCATCGGCAACCTCACCGAACTCACCGACGTCGATTCCGCCGGCGTGAACGTGCTCCTCCTCGGCTTCTGCCAGGAGACGGGCATCCGCTCGGTGCTCACGACCGAGGTGATCTACTGGGCGCGAAGCAGCGTGCGGGAATGCGCGCTGGCCAGGGCCCTCGTCTGGCACGCCGTCACCAACCATACGCTTCCCAAGCACGTCGAGCCGCGGCTCGTGACGCTCCGCGGCGGCAAGCCGCACGAGCACGGCGGCGAGACACTCGCCCGGCTCGCCGTGGCGATTCGCGACCCCAACTTCCGAATCTTCGCCGAGGGAGACGCCGTCCACATCGTCGGCGCGGGGCTGCACCTCGCATCACCCGATCCGTTCGCGCTCTTCGGGCAACTCGCCGACGCGGGCCGCGACGACGTCGACCCAAGCCATGCCTTCTATCTCGGCTACGAGATGGCGAAGGCCGTCACGGCGCTGACGCTCGGCAAGGACTACCGGCAGGATCAGCCGCTCGACTGGGGCCACCTCACTCGCGACGAGATCGGGCACGGCCCGTCGCGGGCCGCCGCCCGTGCGGCCGAAACCTCCCGCCGCCTCGATGCCCGCCGCCGCGACGAAGGCCCCGCACCGCCGGAGCCCACGACCGCCTCATGACGACTCCAGGATCCAGTCACGCTGAAGCGTCGCCCACGACCCGCCCCCATCACGCGTGGATCGCCCACACATGGATCACGCCGTCTGGCTGCCTCGTCGCCGAGGCGGCGGCAGACGTCGATCCGCTGACCGTCTTCCGCCACGCCAGCCGGCTGCCGCACGCGATCTTCTTCGACAGTGCCGTCGTCGATCGGCCGGCGGCGGTAACCGCGTCCAAGGCCTCGGGCCACGAGCCGGCGGTGCGGCTCGGCCGCCACTCGTTCGTGGCCGCCGACCCGATCCGCTCATGGCTGGTGCGCCGCGGCGCCACCTGGGATGGATGCCGCCGCGAGATCGCCGAAACGTTCGCCGGCATCCGCGAGGTGCTCGCCGACCTCGCCTGCACCACGATCCCCGCCCTGCCGCCGTTCCAAGGAGGCGTGGCGGGGATCGTGTCGTATGAGTGCGGCCTGGCGCGGCTGGGCCTCGAACCGCCTGCCGCCGCCGGCCCGGATCCCGTGCTCTCGCTCCACGCCTACGATCTGGTCTTCGCCTATGACCACGATCTCGACCGCGGCTGGTTCATCGCGCAGGGCGTGCCCGCGCGGGGGCCGGTGGAACGGGCGCGACGGGCGAGCGAGCGACTCGCGGCGTTTCTGGCCGAGCCCCGCCCCACCGAGCCCGTCGTGCCGACCACACCACATGCCGCACCGGCTGCCGCCCACTCCCTGCCCGGCCGGGCTGACGTCCGCTCCACGCACTCCCGCGACCGCTATCTCGACATGGTTCGCTTGGGAATCGAACTCGTGCACGCCGGCGACATCTTCCAGGCCAATCTCGCGCAGCGGTTCGAGGTGGCCACGACGGTCGATCCTGTGAGCCTCTACCTGCGGGCCCGCGAGGTGAATCCGGCGCCGTTCGCCGGCTATCTCGATGCCGGTGACGTGCAGGTGGCCAGCATGTCGCCCGAGCGGTTTCTGCAGGTTTCCCGAGGCGTGGTCCGCACCCACCCCATCAAGGGCACGCGGCGGGTGATCGCGAGCCCGGAGGCCGATCTCTACGCATCGGCCGACCTGGAGGCGAGCGAAAAGGACCGGGCCGAGAACGTGATGATCGTGGACCTGCTGCGCAACGACCTCTCGCGGGTCTGCACACCGGAGAGCGTGTGCGTGGAGGCCCTCTGCCGGCTCGAGCGCTACCGCTACGTGCAGCACCTCGTGTCGGTCGTGTCGGGCCGTCTCCGCCGCGGCCTGGGCGCGATCGACGCCCTGGAGGCCGCGATCCCGGGAGGGAGCATCTCCGGGGCGCCGAAGCATCGCGCCTGCGAGATCATCTCCGACCTCGAGCGGGTGGGCCGCGGCTGCTACTGCGGTTCGCTCGGCTACGTCGGCTTCGACGGCACCGCCGACTTCAACCTCCTGATCCGCACGCTCGTCGTCTCGCCCGGCTCGATCGCCTTCGCCGCCGGCGGTGGGATCACCGCGGCAAGCGACCCCGCCGCCGAATACGCCGAGTCGCTTGCCAAGGCCGAGGGCATGCTGCGGGTGCTCGACGCCCTGGGCATCGGCGGAGGCACGGCATGATCGTCGTCATCGACAACCGCGACAGCTTCGTGTTCAACCTCGCGCGGCACTTTCAGCTGCTGGGGGTCGAGACGGCCGTGGTGTCGAGCCACGCAGTGCAGGCGGAGGCGATCCTTTCCGCCCGGCCTGCAGCGATCGTGATCTCGCCCGGCCCGTGCACGCCGGCCGAGGCCGGCTGCTCGCTCGACCTCGTGCGGCTGGCCATCGGCCACGTGCCGCTGCTGGGCGTCTGCCTCGGCCACCAAGTGCTCGCCGCGGCGGGTGGGGGCCGGATCGTGCGGGCGTCGCGGCCCACGCACGGCCGCACGAGCCGGGTGCACCACGACGGCGTCAACCTCTTCGCCGGCATTCCCAGCCCGATGACCGCCTGCCGCTACCACTCGCTGGTGGTCGAGGCAGCCTCGCTGCCCGATGGCCTGACCGCCGTGGCCCGTGATGAGGAGGGCACGATCATGGCGATCGCCGATGAACGCCACAGCGCCTACGGCGTGCAGTTCCATCCTGAGTCGATCCTCACCCGGCACGGCTTCCGGCTGCTGGCGAACTTCCTCACCGCGTCGGGCATCCCGCACCGTGGTGAACTGGTCGATCTCCTCGACGACGAGATCGCCCGACAGGCGGCCGCCCCCGTGCCACACGACGCCCCCACCGCAGGCCCCGTCGTCACGTTCTGACGTCCCGCAGAAGCCTAACGCCGTCAGGCGTACGGCCTCATCAGGAAGCGTAACGCCGTAAGGCGTACGGCCGTATCAGGAAGCGTAACGCCGTAAGGCGTACGGCTGTCCTCTTCCCGCGGCAGCCCCCATCGCTCACGCGATTGGGCTTCCTGACACAATCCTGGCCGCAGGAAGCGTAACGCCGTCAGGCGTACGGCCGTGTCCGACTGCCCGATATTGCATCAGAGACTGCACGTCATTCAGGCGGGCGACCGGGCTGGACGCGCTCCATCTGTGTGAATCCGGCCGCAGCCCACCTACTTTTCCAGCCGGCATTCGCCGCGTGGAACACCTGGAAAACAGGGGGCTTCAGGCAGGTTAGCCGCAGCGCGAGTCACCCCCGTCGCGCCGCTGAGACATCGGCTCTGGCACGGATTTTGCCCATTGAGCCGTCCAGTCGTGGAACATTCCACGGCATCATCCAAGACTCATGAGGCGGATCCCATGACTTGTTCACGCATTACGCGTTGGTGTGCCCTGACGGCCCTGCTGGCCGCGGTCCTGTTCGGTCCATTCGATTTCACGTCGCTCGCCTTTGCCGAGGGCGAAAACCCGAGCACCGCGGCGGCCGCGTCCATGCCGCCCCCACCGACCGTCGAGGAGATGGTTCCGAAGCTCTGGGTCGCCGCCGACACCGTCTGGGTGCTCGTCTGCGGCATGCTCGTGTTCTTCATGAATCTTGGCTTCGGCTGCGTCGAGTCGGGCTTCGCCCGCTCCAAGAACTGCGTGAACATTCTCTCGAAGAACTTCATCGTGTTCGCGGCAACGTCGCTGGCCTATTTCCTCTTCGGCTGGGACCTGATGTTCGGCGCCGGCGACGGTGCCTTCATCGGAAACTCCGGCTCGTGGATGGTGGGTGGTGCTGACAACAGCCCGGCCGTCGGCGACAAGTATGCCGGCGTGTACGGTTCCATCTCGTGGGCCAGCGTGCCGCTCTGGACGAAGTTCTTCTTCCAGCTCGTGTTCG